>JBOHTL010000409.1:0-6599 GCA_050733735.1 Gemmatimonadaceae bacterium | reverse complement strand
GGCCGGCCATGGCGTCCGGAAGCCAGGTGTAGAGCGGGATCTGCGCGCTCTTCCCCGTGCACCCCAGGAAGAGGAACAGGCAGATCGTGGTCACGAGAACGCTTCCCAGCTGAGCCTCGGAGGCCAGCGCGGTCTCCAGGCTCTGAAAATCGAGACTCCCGTAATTCGCGAACAACAGGAACATGGCCACGAGAAAGCCAAAGTCCCCGATACGATTCACGATGAACGCCTTTTTTCCGGCGTCGGCGTTCGCCTTCTCGCTGAACCAGAAGCCGATGAGCAGATACGAACACACCCCCACGCCTTCCCAGCCCACGAACACCAGTGGGTAGTTCGCGCCCAGGACGAGCAGGAGCATGAAGAAGACGAAGAGATTCAGATACGCGAAGTACCGCGGATAGCCGGGGTCGTCGCGCATGTAGCCGACGCTGAAGACGTGGATCAGCGCGCCCACTCCCGTGACGACGAGGAGCATGATCAGCGACAGCTGGTCGAGCATCAGCGCCGCGTCGATGGTGAGGTCGCCCGCGACCATCCACGTGAAGTACCGCTGGATGAAGGGCGCGTCCGGCGCGGCCTGGCGGAACTGCCAGAAGATCACCGCCGAGAGCAGGAACGCGAGAATCAGGACGGCGGGACCGACGAAGCTCGTTATGCCCGCGAAGCGATGCCGTGCGACCGCATGGTGATCGTCACCGTGCGCACCTTCGGTCTCGTGAAGTGCGTGCGCCGCAGACGGATCCGACGGCCCGAGACGACTGGCGGGGAACAGGGACAGGGCGCCATTGATGACGAAGCCGAGCAGCGGGAGCATCGGCACGAGCCACAGCCACTCGATCGCCGTCCCGCTGAACGCGGCTGCCCCCCCCCCTTCCGCGGCTGCCTGGGCGTGAGCGAGAAGCATCAGCCTTTCAACAGGTTGATGTGCTCGAGATTCACCGTCTCACGGTGACGGAAGAGCGCGATGATGATCGCCAGCCCCACCGCCGCCTCGGCGGCTGCCACCGTCATGACGAAGAACACGAACACCTGGCCGGCCACGCCGTACGACTGCGCGAACGCCACGAAGGCGAGGTTCACCGCGTTGAGCATCAGCTCGACGCTCATGAAGATGATGATCGCGTTTCGGCGTATGAGGACGCCCATCACGCCGATGACGAACAGGACCGCGGAGAAGAAGATCGACTCAGCGAGCATTCTGCCTCCGTCGTCCCAGCACCACCGCGCCGACGATCGCGGTCAGCAACAGCACGCTCGTCAGCTCGAAGGCGAGGAGATACTCCGTGAACAGCGGCCGGGCGATCGGCGCGATGACCCCTTCGCGCGCGAACTGCTCCGCAACGGCGCCGGGCGCGACGGTGAGCCCTTCCGGCATCCGCGTTCGCGCCAGCACCGCGACCTGCGCCAGCAGCGCGAGGCCCACGAGGCCCGCGGCCAGCTTCCAGCTTTTCCCGCGCGTATCGGCAATCTCCGACGGATGTCCGAGGTTCAGCAGCATGATCACGAACAGGAACACCACCATGATCGCGCCGGCGTACACGAGCACCTGAATGGCGCCGATGAACTGCGCGTCCAGCATGATGTACAGCGCGGCCAGGCTGAACATCGTGGTCACCAGCCAGAGCGCGGCCGCCACGGGACTCTTCCGGGTGACGAACAGCAGCGCCGACACCATGGCGATGATGCCGAACAGGTAGAAATGAAACGTGTAGAACAGCGTGAGCTCACCGCGCGGCATCACTCACCCTTCGGATCGGCGGGATCCCACATCTCGCAGACGGGGTGCGTCTGTGCCATCAGCCGCTCGAGGTCGTAGACGAACCCTTCACGGCTGTACTCCGAGTTCTCGTAGTGACGGCCGACGTGAATCGCCTCTTCGGGACAGACTTCCTGGCAGTACCCGCAGAAAATGCAGCGAAACTCGTCGATCTCGAACACCAGCGGGTAGCGGTTCCCCTTCTCGTCTTCGCCGGGAACCAGCTTGATGCAGTTCGCGGGACACACCGTCGGACACAGGCCGCATGCGACGCACTTCGCCTTGCCGTCTTCCGTGGTGAGCATGCGATGGGTGCCGCGCCACCGCGGCGACAGCGACCACTTCTCCTCGGGATACTGCACGGTGACCTTCTCCTGAAACATGTGCTTCAGGGTGAGGCCCATGCCCTTGAGGGTGGCTCGCAGGTAGCTCGTTTGCTCGATGGGACGTTCGAGCACTTTCACGCCAATGGCCATTATCGGGTCGCCTCCACGGCGGCAGCTTCGGTGTGCCGCATGCGCGCGGCGGTCGCGGCGCGCAGCCGCTCGAGATGCGCCGGATCCAGTCGGGAATGCGCGGGGCTCACGATCCGTCCGCGATCCAGCAGGAACAGCACGATGATCGTCAGCAGGACGTTGAGACCGAACATCACGGCGTGGAACTGCCAGTGGCGCGGCGCATAGCCGGCGATCTGCAGGCCGATGACGGCGCCGGCAATCACCATGATGTAGGCGAGCGCCGTCGGCAGCAGCACCTTCCATCCCAGCGACATCAGCTGGTCGTAGCGGAAACGCGGCAGTGTCCAGCGGATCCACATGTAGAAGAAGACGAAGAACAGGATCTTGCCGAAGAACAACAGCGTGGTGAGCACGGTCTTCAGCCCGGTGTGCGGTGCCACGTTGTCCCAGCGCGTGAACGGAATGTCCCAGCCGCCGAAGAACAGGGTCGCCATCAGCGCGCTCGCCGTCACCATGTTCGCGTACTCGGCGATGAAGAACATCGAGAACTTCATCGCGCTGTACTCGGAGTGATATCCGGCGATCAGCTCGGATTCCGCCTCCGGAAGATCGAAGGGCAGACGGTTGGTCTCGGCGAACGCGGCGATGAGGAAGATCAGCCACGCGAGCGTCGCCGTCGCGGCGTGCCACGACATCGGCGCGATCACGGCCTGATGCTCGACGACTTCGTTCAGCGAGACGTTACCTGCGAGGATCAGCACGGGAATCGTCGCCATCCCCATGGCGATCTCGTACGACACCATCTGAGCGCTCGAGCGAAGTCCGCCGAGCAGCGAATACTTGTTGTTCGAGGACCAGCCGGCGATCACGATCCCGTAGATACCGATCGACGTGATCGCGAGAATGAAGAGGAATCCGATCGGCAGCGGCGCCAGCGCCAGCTCGATGCGCCCCCACGGTGAGTCCCAGGGCGCGCCGAACGGAATCACGGCCCAGGCGAGGAGCGCCGGAATGAACGCCATCGCTGGAGCGAGAACGAACAAGGGCGTGTAGGCGGCGCCGGGATACGTCTCTTCCTTCATGATGTTCTTCAGACCATCCGCCGCAGGCTGGAGCCAGCCTTTTCCCACGCGGTTCGGACCATGCCGGTCCTGCATCCACGCAGACACCTTTCGCTCCGCGAGCGTGAGCATTGCCACGCCGACCAGATAGATCGTGAAGAACACGATCATCTTGATGATCGTCGCGAGGATGAAAACGCCCATGCTCTGCGGCGGAACCGCGGACTGGAGCAGCGACATCATCGGCGGCGTCATGCGCCGGCTGCTCCCGCTTTCGCGCGCGAGGCGCCCGCCACGGTGCGTCCCTTCAACCCGAGCGTCTCGTGGCTCATGCCGCTGAACGCCGGAATGTCTCCGGCCAACGCCGTGAACACTTCGCTCGCCATGAAGTAGTTTGCCTTTTCGCCGAGCGCCGAGAGGACGTCGGCGAGCACCCACCAGCTGGGCCGCGCGAAGCCCGGCGCCGCTTTCGCCTGCAGGAAGCGCTGAACGCGGCCGCGAAGGTTGGTGAACGTGCCCTCTTCCTCCGCCATGTTCGCGATCGGGAGGACGACGGCGGCCTTGGCCGCCGCCCACTGAGGCAGCGCGGTGCCGATCACGACCACGGCGCTCGCGGCGCCGATGTCGGGATTGTCGATTCCGGCGAGTTCCTCGTCGGCCACGATGAGCACATCGCCGCTCTTGAGCGTCGCGAGCGGATTGTCCGAGCGCGCGAACCCGAACAGCTCGGCGCCGCGCGCGTTCGCCGCGCGATCAGGGCGCAGCGCGAGATCGTCGACGCCGGCCAGCGGTGCTTCGTCGCCCTGGGGGACGCGGAAGACGCCGGTGCCGCCGGTCTTCCTCACGATCCGGCCGAGGAGATACAAGGCTTCGTTGGACAGCATCGGCGACGCGAGCACGAGCGCGCGCTTGCCGTTCAGGACGCGACCAGCGGCCGCGAGCGCGCCGTCGAAATCGGTCGGCCCCATTCTGCCGTGGCTATCGCGGACGTGCGGAACATCCACCCGATCGGAACGGTTCAGCCAGCGATAGTTCAGCCGGCCGTGATCGCACATGAAGTACTTGTTCACGTCCTCGTTCGGACGCGGACGCAGCCGCACGACCACATTGTCGCGCGTCTCGATCATCATGTTGCATCCCTGCGAGCAGTTCGGGCACACCGAGGCAGTACGATCCATCTCCCAGGAACGGACCTTGTTCAGCGAATCCTTGGAGAGCAGAGCGCCCACCGGACACAGGTCGATGACGTTGCCGGCCCACGGATGCGTCAGGTCGTGTCCCTCGAACTTGCCGATCACTGCGCGGTCGCCGCGCTCGCTGACGTTGAGCACGGGATCGTGCGCCACGTCATCCATGAACCGTACGCACCGTGTGCAGAGGATGCAGCGGTTCGTCACGTAAATGACGTCGCCGCCGAAATCCTCCATCGGGTTGAAGCGCTTCGGGTCGCGCAGCCGCCCTTCCCCCCGCCCTTCCTGATACGTGTAGTCCTGCAGCTCGCACTCGCCCGACTGGTCGCAGATCGGACAGTCCAGCGGGTGATTGATCAGCAGCATCTCGAGCACGCCCTTCCGCGCCTCGAGCGCCTTGTCCGAGTGGACGTGAACCACCTGACCTTCCGCCACGGCCGTCGCGCACGACGGCGCGAGCTTCGGCGCCTTCTCGACCTCCACGAGACACATGCGGCACACGCCGGCGACCGGTAATCCCGGGTGATAACAATAGTGCGGGATGAGGATCCCGACCTGCTTCGCGGCTTCGAGGATCGACGTCCCCGCCGGGACGGTCACCTGACGTCCCTCGATCGTCAGCGTGACGGTGGCGGGTGGTGCGGCTGGAGAGGGGGGAGCGGTCATGCGACGGCCGGGACGGGGTGCATCGTCCTCTTCTTGATGAGCGATTCGAAATCCGCCCGGAACTTGTTGATGCCGGACACCACCGGCGTCGCGCAGGAATCGCTCAGCACGCAGATCGTCTTTCCGGTCATGTTGTCGGCGATGCTGAGCAGCGTGTCCAGGTCTTCCGTGCTTCCCTCGCCCGCCGCAATGCGCTCCATGATTTTCGTGGTCCACGCGGTGCCCTCCCGGCACTGCGTGCATTGCGCGCAGCTCTCGTGCGCGAAGAAGCGAGCAGCCCGGGCGATGAAGCGAAGCAGATTCTGCGCGTCGTCCACGATGATGACCCCGCCGGAGCCCAGCATCGTCCCCTGCGCGACGAAGCCTTCATAATCCATGAGCGACGCCTCCGCCTCGGCGACCGTCTGGATCGGCACCGATATGCCGCCGGGAATGATCGCCTTGAACTTCCGTCCCGGGAGCGGTCCGCCGCAGAGCTCGTACAGGAAATCCTTGAAGGGAAATCCCATCGGCACTTCGTAGTTGCCCGGGCGTGAAATGTTGCCGCACACCGAGTACAGCTTGGTGCCGGTGCTCTTCGGATTGTCGGCGCGTGAATACTTCGTGTACCACGCCGCGCCCTGGGTGATGATGTGCGGTACGACGGCCAGCGTCTCGACGTTGTTGATGGTCGTCGGCTGCCCGAAGACGCCGGAGATCGCGGGGAACGGCGGCTTGATGCGAGGATTGCCGCGGCGCCCCTCGATGGAATTCATCATCGCGGTCTCTTCGCCGCAGATGTACGCGCCCGCGCCCTTGTGCACCCAGATGTTGATCGTCTTCCCGGATCCCATCGCGTTCCTGCCGATGATGCCGGCGGCGCGTGCCTCCCTGAGCGCGGTCTCGACGCGCTCCAGCGGTTCCGTGAACTCGCCGCGAATGTAGATGTAGCACGTCTCCGCGCCGATCGCGTGACAGCCGATCGCGCATCCTTCGACGAGACCATGGGGCGTCCAGCGCATGATCTCACGATCCTTGAAGGTGCCCGGCTCGGACTCGTCGGCGTTGCAGATGAGGTAGTGCGGCTTGCCGTCGCCGGGCTTCATGAAGGACCACTTCACGCCCGTGGGGAATCCGGCGCCGCCGCGTCCGCGGAGCCCGCTCTCCTTCACGGTGTTCACGATGTCGGCGGCCTGCATGCCCACCGCGGCCTCCAGCGCCTTGTAGCCGCCGAGCTTCTTGTAGCCTTCGAGGGAGATTGCGTCGCGATTGCCGAAGTGCCTGGACAGCACGGTCGTCTCGCGCGCGTGTGGCTTGTGCGGATAACCCATTATTTCAGCCCGGCGAGAATCTCCGGCACTTTCGCGGGGGTAACGGACTCGAGAAACTGCTCGTTGATCATCACCGGCGTCACGAAACCGCAGGCGCCGAGGCACTCCACTTCGATGACGGTGTACTTGCCGTCGTCGGAGGTGACGCCCAGCTCTTC
>JBOHTL010000408.1:0-6492 GCA_050733735.1 Gemmatimonadaceae bacterium | reverse complement strand
GATGCCCGTCTGGACCACTTGTGGTGACGGTGCGGTTCTCGGCGCGCCGCAGGCGGCGAGCAGGAATAGAAGTGGGAGGACGGAGCGAGTCACGGCGGGACGGAGGGCGGTGCGTGGCCAGCTACGCTGCATGCTGCCGGACGACTCAGCGAGTAGCGAGATAATTCCCCAGAACGCGGTTGGTCGCGTTCAACACGGCCAGGGCGGCACCACGAACGGCGTCCCGGTCGGCCAGGTAGCAGCCGACGAGTCTCGTGCCACGCGCGCTGCGCTGCGTGCAGGAGACGATGACGACGTTTGCGTCGAAGGCGCGGACGAGCTTCACTCCCATCAGCTCCAGCCCGAGCGCGTTCTGCGCAAAAGACTCCACGGCCTGCATGGCCGCTTCGGCGCCGAGTCGGAGATCGCCGATCGGGCTGGACTGTCCCTCTCCCTTGCCGACGAAGCGTTGTCCGTTGTATTCCAGCTCCACCTGGACGATGCAGCGTCCGGCCGGCGACCGTGTGAACGTGAATGAGCCGAACCGCAGGCGCTCGGAGCCGCCGGCTGCTGGTTTCGCCACATCAGCTTTTGCGGTCTGGGAGCCCGTCGGCTCCACGGCATTCGACATGCGCAATCCTCGATGGTCGTTCGGGAGCGCCATCGCCCCTGCAGTAATACGAGCGCGCGCTACATTCGCAACGCGATGTGCCATCGCAAGGTATGCCACCCCGGCTCAGGCGAAGTGTCTGGGGTCACAGAAGGGTGCTGCGGCCTTAGTTTTCCCGATACGACCCGGTAGCTCAGTTGGTAGAGCAACGGACTTTTAATCCGTAGGTCGCGGGTTCGAGACCCGCCCGGGTCATTCTCACCCACGGCGTCGCAACCGCCAGATGTCGGTTCAGGGCGCTTCATGTCGTTGGCGGTGTTACCGCTTCGTTACACGACCGTCACGACCGCTTCTCCGGCTCCCGGAAGGTTTCCTCGCGAACCTCTTCGGAGCTTTTTTTTGACCTTCGGAACACGATTCATCGCGGCATTCGGCGCCCTGGCTCTGCTGGTGGCGTGCGCGCCGGATCAGAGTGGTAATCAGGGCGCTACAGGTTCTGCCGCCGGCACGACCGACGGCGTCGCGCTCACCGGCGCGGGCGCGACCTTCCCATATCCGATCTACGGCAAGTGGTTCAGCGACTACGCCGCGAAGACCGGGATCAAGATCAACTACCAGTCGATCGGCTCGGGGGGCGGCGTTCGCCAGATCATCGAGCAGACGGTGGATTTCGGCGCGTCGGATTCGCCGATGACCGACGAGGAGCTGAGCCGGGCGAAGGGCGGTCCGATCTTCCACGTCCCCACCGTGCTCGGCGCCGACGTCATCACCTACAACGTTCCCGGAGTGCCGCACGGCCTGAAGCTCAGCGGTCCTGTCGTCGCGGACATCTTCCTCGGCAGGATCACGAAGTGGAACGACCCGCGCATCGCGACGCTCAATACGGGGACGACGCTGCCGAACGCCGACATCCTCGTCGTCCATCGGTCGGACGGCAGCGGCACGACCTACATCTTCACGGACTACCTGTCGGCCGTCAGCCCCGAGTGGAGTCGGGTGGTGGGCAAGGGCAAGGAAGTGAGCTGGCCCACCGGGATCGGCGCCCGCGGCAACGAGGGGGTGGCGGGACAGGTCAAGCAGACGCCGGGCTCCATCGGGTACGTCGAGCTGGCCTACGCCAAGCAGAACGATCTTGCCTACGCCAGCATCCAGAACGCCGCGGGCAACTTCGTCGCTCCCACCATCGAGAGCATCTCGGCGGCCGCGACGGCGATTCCCGCGACGAGCGACTACCGCGTATCCGTGGTCAACGCGGCAGGCGCGAACGCGTACCCGATCTCATCGTTCACCTGGCTGCTGGTGTATCGCAATCCGGCGGACACGGCGAAGTCCCGGATACTCACGGATTTCCTGCGCTATGCCCTGACGGAAGGCGCGGCCGCGGCGCGCGCGCTGGACTACGCGCCGCTGCCCGAGGGCATGACGCGGCAGCTCCTGACGCGCATCGATTCGATCGGAGCAGGCACGGGGCGGTGACGGCATCGCGGTCCGACCTCCACGCGGTTCGCGCGGCGGATCTCGTCATCGAGGACGCGCTCGACGAACAGATCGTCGGGCGCGCGATCGGTGACTGGATCTACGTCGCGATCATCACCGGATTCGCGCTCTGCGTGCCGGTGCTCCTCGGGTTGATTTTCTGGGAAGTCGCGCTGGCCGGCTGGCCCGCGCTGCGCGAGTTCGGACTCGGCTTTCTGACCTCGAGCGTATGGGACCCCGTCCGCGGCCAGTTCGGTGCCGCGCCCGCCGTCTTCGGAACCATCGTGACGTCGATCCTGGCTCTCGTCATCGCGACCCCGCTGGCGCTGGGGGTCTCGATCTTTCTGTCGGAGTACGCGCCGAGGTGGCTGCGCCAGCCGGTTGCGTTCTTCGTCGACCTGCTGGCCGCGATCCCGAGCGTCGTCTACGGGCTCTGGGGAATCTTCGTGCTGATCCCCCTGCTCCGCGAGCACGTCGTCCCTTTTCTCCGCGATACGCTGCATCTCGGAGTGATCCCGCTGTTCGCGGGGCCAAGCTGGGGGAATAGCGTGTTCGCCGCGGGGGTGATTCTCGCGATCATGGTGCTTCCCTACATCGCGTCCGTATCGCGGGAAGTGCTGCTCGCCGTCCCGAGATCGCAGCGCGAGGCCGCGCTCGCCCTCGGCGCCACCCGCTGGGAGACGATCCAGAAGGCGGTGATCCCATTCGCGAAGAGCGGGATCATCGGCGGGATCATCCTCGGGCTCGGGCGCGCGATCGGTGAGACCATGGCCGTCACCATGGTCATCGGCAACACCCACGACATCTCGGCGTCGCTGTTCGCGCCGGGCTATACCATGGCGTCTCTCATCGCCAACGAATTCCAGGAAGCGTCCGGCGATCTGCATCTCGCCGCGCTGATGGCGGTCGGCTTCGTGCTGCTGGTCGTCACGCTGATCGTGAACGCCATCGCGCGCTGGCTCGTGTGGCGCACCGGCAGGAAGTCCGCATGATGCGCCGGCGCGTCGTGAACACGCTGATGACGGGCGTGGTGGGACTTGCGGCCGTGCTCACGACGCTGCCGCTGCTGTTCATCCTCGTGCATCTCGTACGTGAAGGCGCCTCGTCGCTGTCGCCTGATTTCTTCACCCGGATGCCGAAGCCACCGGGAGAAGCCGGCGGCGGAATGGCGAACGCCATCGTCGGCACCCTCATCATCGTCGGCATCGCCTGCGCCGTCGGCCTGCCGGTCGGCGTCGGCGCCGGACTGTATCTCGCCGAGTTCCGTCGCACGAAGCTGGCGAACACGGTGCGCTTTCTCGCCGACGTGTTGAACGGTCTGCCGTCGATCGTGCTCGACATCTTCGCCTGGCAGTTCCTGGTGAAGCCACTGGGTCGCTTCTCCGCGCTCGCCGGAGGCATCGCGCTCGCCGCGATGATGATCCCGATGGTGACACGGACGACGGAGGAGATGGTGCGCCTGGTGCCGACGTCGCTGCGCGAGGCGGCGATGGCGCTGGGATACTCGCGGGCGCGCACCGCGGTGACCGTCGTGCTGCGCACGGCGACGGCGGGGATCGTCACCGGTGTGCTCGTGGCGGTGGCGCGCATCGCCGGCGAGACCGCGCCGCTCATTTTCACCGCGTTCGGAAACGCGTTCTGGTCGGTGCAGCTCGACGAGGCGATCGCCGCGATGCCCCTGCAGATCTTCGTCTATGCCATCAGTCCGTACGACGACTGGCGCCGCCTCGCATGGGCCGGCGCGCTCGTCCTCATCGCTCTCGTATTCCTCATCAGTGTCGCTGCCCGCTTTGCAACCAGATCACGACTCGGCGCCGCTTCCGCCGACTGAGCAGCGGAAGCCCGAACGCGGGCGCGCCCGGCTCGAGACGGACAACCTGTCCGCCTGGTTCGGCGAGACCGCGGCCATCCGCGACGTCTCCATGCATCTCGGCGACCGCGAGGTCACGGCGGTAATCGGACCGTCTGGGTGCGGAAAGTCCACCTTCCTGCGCTGTCTCAACCGGCTGCACGAGACCGTTCCGCTCGCGCAGGCGACGGGACGCGTCCTCCTGGACGGCAGGAACATCTACGCCGAAGGGATCAATCCGATCCGCGTGCGCAAGCACATCGGCATGGTGTTCCAGAAGCCCACGCCCTTCCCGACCATGTCGGTCCGCGGAAACGTGGCCGCGGGACTCAAAGTCGTGGATGCGCGGCCGAGTCGTGGACAGGCCGCCGAGATCGTGGAACGCGCTCTCACGCGCGCCGCGCTCTGGGAGGAAGTGAAGGACAGGCTGGATGCCGCTGCAACCGGTCTCTCCGGCGGGCAGCAGCAGCGGCTCTGCATCGCTCGGGCGCTCGCGACCGATCCCGAGGTGCTCCTGCTCGACGAGCCCACGGCGTCGCTCGATCCCATCAGCAGTCAGAAGATCGAGGAGCTGCTGTACGAGCTGCGGCGCGACATGACCATCGTGGTCGTGACGCACAACATGCAGCAGGCCGCGCGCGTGTCGGACATGACGGCGTTCTTCCTGGCCGGTGAGCTCGTGGAAATTGGTCGCACCCGGCAGCTCTTCACGTCGCCGAAAGACCAGAAAACGGAGGCGTACATCACTGGGAGATTTGGCTGATGGCGATGCGCTCGCTTCCCAGCCGGATAACGGCGCGGCGGTTTTCATTCTGGTATGACAAGAAGCAGGCGGTATTTGATATCGATCTCGAGATCCAGCCGCGAAAGATCACTGCGCTGATCGGGCCGTCGGGCTGCGGCAAGTCGACGTTTCTGCGTTCGATCAATCGCCTGAACGACCTGATTCCGGGAGTTCGTCACGACGGGGCGCTGGAGCTCGATGGCACCGACGTCTACGCCAAAAGCACGGACGTCGTCGCCCTGCGGCAGCGCGCGGGCATGCTGTTTCAGCGCTGGAACCCATTTCCCAAGTCGATCTACGACAACGTCGCATTCGGGCCGCGGATCAACGGAGAACGCAAGGCAGGCGCGCTCGACGAGATCGTCGAGCGGTCGCTGCGGCGCGCGGCGCTCTGGGACGAAGTGCGCGACCGCCTGCACGAGAGTGCGCTGGTGCTTTCGGGTGGCCAGCAACAGCGGCTCTGCATCGCGCGCGCACTGGCGAACGATCCGCGGGTCCTGTTGCTGGACGAGCCGGCGAGCGCGCTCGACCCGACCGCGACGCAGAAAATCGAGGAGCTGCTCCTGGAGCTGAAGGGCGAGCTTACGGTCATCATCGTCACGCACAACCTGCAGCAGGCGGCGCGGGTGTCGGACCACACTGCGTTCTTCTATCTCGGCAAGCTCGTGGAGTTCGCGCCCACCGACCAGCTGTTCACCGCGCCGAAAGAAGCGCGCACCGAGGAATACGTCACCGGGAGATTCGGATGAGTCCCGACATCGCAGCACGCCAGCCGGGGTTCCGGCATTTTCACGACCAGCTCGACGAGCTCAAACAGCGGCTGCTCCGGATGTCGGAGCGCGCCGAGTCTCTGGTCGATGTCGCAGTCGAGGCCCTGCTCACGCGCGACGCCGACAAGGCGCAGGCGGTGATCGCCGGCGATCGCGAGGTGGACCAGCTGGAGATCGAGATCGAGAGCATGGCCGTCGAGCTTCTCGCCCTGCAGCAGCCGATGGCCCGCGATCTTCGGTTCATCATCAGCGCGATCAAGGCATCGAGCGATCTTGAGCGCGTCGGCGATCACGCCGTGAACATCGCGCAGTCGGCGCTCGCGATCGCCTCGTCGAAGAGCGACATCACCCCTGACGCCGCCATCGAGGAGATGGCGCGGCTCGCGCGGAAGATGCTGGCCCAGGCGATGGACGCGTTCGTGCGCGCCGACGGCGGGCTCGGCCGTGCCGTATGTCTGATGGATGACGAGGTCGACCAGCTGAACGATGGCCTGTTCCGGATCGTCGTGACGCATATCCTGGAGGATCCGAAAACCATTTCGACGGCGCTCGAGCTGCTGCTCGTGGGACGCAATCTCGAACGCGTCGCCGATCTCTCGACCAACATCGGCGAGGACGCGGTCTATCTCGCCGAGGGTAAGCAGATCAAGCACCACCTCGAACAACATCAGTCGGGTTGAAGCCCAACGGCGTCTGGCACAGATCGCACGATCGCGCGTGTGTTAGAATCCGACCGTCGTGCAAAGATTGCGAAACGAGATCGGATTGAAGCCAACCTCTGATCGGGCGGGCCAGCCCGGAGACCGAGTCCTCGTCGTCGACGACGAGCCCGACATCATCGCTATTGTGTCCTACCACCTTGCGCGATCCGGATATCGTTTCTTTACGGCGTCGTCGTGTCAGGTGTAGTTGCAGGCGGCGTGCGACGTTCTGCCGGCGGTGGTCATCCTAGACCTGATGTTGCCGGAGCTGTCGGGATTCGAGGTGCTGGAGCGCATCCGCGCGGATCGCGCGCTGGCCGACA
>JBOHTL010000407.1:0-3161 GCA_050733735.1 Gemmatimonadaceae bacterium | reverse complement strand
GCACCACGTCGGCGCAGGTTCGAAAGGATTTGTCCTTCTTCGGATCGTTCGGCAAGCGCGGACTGGGATACTCCGTGCCCGAGCTCGCGGGGCGACTGCGCGAGATTCTGGGGCTCGAGCGCGAATGGAAGGTGATCATCATCGGCGCCGGAAAGATCGGCGCCGCGCTCGTGGCCTATCGTGGTTTCCGGCAGCGTGGCTTTCGCATCCTGGCGGCCTACGACGCGAATCCGGACAAGTTCGGCAAGACGCTTGAAGGCATTCCGGTTCGCGACATCGCGCTGCTCGAGCGCGACGTCCACAGGGATGCGCCGGACATTGCAGTCGTGACAGTTCCGGCCGAGAATGCGCAGTCGGTCGTGGACAGGGTCGTCGCGACGGGGATCAAGGCGGTGCTGAATTTCGCGCCGGTTCAGCTGCACGTGCCGGCCGACGTCACCGTAAAAACGGTGAACATGGCGATGGAGCTCGAAGGGCTGTCCTTCGCGCTCATCAATCGCGATTAGGTCGCGAGGGAGCGAAACAGCGCCACGAACTGCTCCGGGCGAAGGGTCTCCGGCCGCGCATCCGCCTCGATGTCCGCGCGACGAAGCAGCGTTTCCGCGTCCTCGGTGCTCCGCTTCGCGATCTCGCGAAGTACGCGCCGCATCTGCTTGCGGCGCATGCCGAAAACCGCCTGCACGAGCTCCCGGAATCCCTGCTCGTCCCGCTCCTCCACCAGGGGACGGCTTCTCGGCGTCACGCGGACGACGGCACTGTCGACCTTCGGCGGTGGCTGAAAGGCGCCCGCCGGAACTCGAAACAATACGTCGACCGTGGCGAGTGACTGCAGATTCACCGTCAGCGCTCCGTACTCCTTCGTGCCAGGCCCGGCCTGCATGCGGTCGGCGACTTCGCGCTGCACGAGATAGACGGCGCGGGTCGCCCGTGGCGGTCGCAGGGCGTGAAAGAGGATCGGCGTGGTGATGTAGTAGGGCACGTTCCCGATGAGCGCATACGGGCCGTCGGTCAGTGCGCCGAGGGCCGTGTCCAACACGTCTGCTTCGATGATACGGACGTTGGTCTCGGCGTATCGATCGCGCAGGATGGCGGCGAGCCTGCGATCGTACTCGATCGCGATGACCTGGCGCGCACGCTCCCGTAGCATGTCAGTCATGGCGCCGCGGCCCGGCCCGATCTCCACGACCGTCTCCTCTGGACCCGGGGCGAGCGCGTCGACGATACGGACGAGAATGCGTGGGTCACTCAAAAAATGCTGGCCGAGGCGTTTCCGCGCGGGCGGCGGCTCCCCGCCTCGCGCCCCACCCCGCCCCACCCCGCCAACCCCGCCAGCCCCCCTCACGTCAGCTCCTCAGGGCTACGATCGTGAGGTCGTCCCGGCGTCGCGTGTCGCCGGTATGTTGATCGAGAAGCGCGAAGATCCGGTTGACGACCTGCGTTGGCGTCTCGTCGCGATGCGTTCGCGCGAGCTCGACGATGCGCTCTTCGCCGAGGCGTTCGCCCTGCCGGTTGCGCGCGTCACTGACACCGTCCGTGAAGAGCAGCAGCATGTCGCCCATCGTCCACGGCCGCACGGCTCCTTGCGGCGGTGACGCGCCCATGCCGAGCGGAGGATCGAGCGCCGGGAGTCTCTCGACCTTGCCGCTCTTCGGGATCACGAACGCGTGCGGGTGCCCTGCGTTCGCGTAGCGCAGACGACCGGCGTTGCGATCCACAACGCCGTAGAAGAGCGACATGAACATTTCCGTGGTCGCGAGCTCGTCGCGCATCGACATGAGCAGCGCGTTGAGCGTTTCGCCCGGATCGGCGATGGTCTGCGCATGGATCGCCGACGCGCTCATGGCGAGGGCCATGATGAGCGCGGCCTGATACCCGTGCCCGGATACATCGCCGATCATGACGCCGGTCTTGCCCGGGCCGAGTCGGAAAAGGTTGTACAGATCGCCGCCGACGCTTTCCGCGGGCACCACGCGCGCCGCGACGGTCGCGTTGGGAAGAACGGTGTCCACATGGGGCAGCAGTCGCATCTGCAGATCGTGCGCGTGCTGCATTTCCTGACGCAGGCGCTGCTGGCTCAGCGACTCGCGCACCAGGCGCGCGTTCTGAATCGCGGTTCCGATCTGCGTGGCAATCGCCGACATCAGCTTCTGATCGCCGGCACTGAACGGCTGACCCGACCTGCGATCCGACAGGTTCACGACGCCCAGCGGCTCGGCGCCGCCACGGGGTGATGTCCACATGATCGGCACGGAGAGCATGGCGCCCTTCCGAAACGCATTCTCGCCATCCCAGATCATCTGATCGGGTTCGACGATGAGCGGATGGCTCGAGCGAAACACGCGTGCCGAGACGCTGGCATCGTCGTTCACGTCGATGGCAGACACCTTGTCCAGTGGCACGCCGAGCGCCGCCACCGCGTTCAGCCGCTGATTGGTGGCGTCGTGAACGAGCATCACCGCTTTTCTGGCGCCGACGGTCTCGGAGATCTCCGTCAGGATGCGCTGCGCGGCTTCCTCGAGCGCGACGGTGCGGCCGAGGATCTCGGAGATCGTGTACAGCAGATTGATCTCTTCATAACGCTCGGCGAGCTCGTTGGCGGCATGCTCGACCTCCAGCGCGGCCAGGAGGAACCGGCTGACGATCGGCAGGAGAAATTCGAGCTGAGCCTCGAGCTCGACGGAGGGGTCTGTACAGGGACCGAGTATGAGCCAGGCACGTCTTGGCCCGGCCAGTGCCGCGATCAGAGCGGGACCATCCTCGGTGTTGATCGGCACCGGTCCCTCGGCAACGGACGGCAGTCGCGTCGGAGGAGGAGCCCGGTTTGTCGCCGCCTCCCACATCAGGCCGGCCTGCGACCCTGCGTCGGCCCAGACGGCGACCTCGCAGCGCGTCGCCGCCTTGAAGGCGTCGAGGACGGCCGCGAGGTCCGTCATGACGCGCGGCGAAGCGTCAGGCGAACGACATTGCCCGGGCGTCCGGGGAGTTGCTCGACACGATCCATCAGCTTCTGCATCAGATACAGACCGCGTCCATCTTCACTCTGGAGGCGATCGGGCGTCGTCGGATCGATCGTGCACTGCGAGATGTCGAATCCCGTGCCCTCGTCGATGACTTCCACGACGAGCCGCACGCGATCGACGCGCGCGTTCACCCGCACGCGC
>JBOHTL010000406.1:0-5666 GCA_050733735.1 Gemmatimonadaceae bacterium | reverse complement strand
AGGAGATACAACGCCGAGGCGACGAAGAGTGCCGGCACCACCGGGTATCCGGGCGTCCGGAACTTCGGCGTGTAGCCCGCCCGTCGCCGCACGACGAAGAGCGACGCCACGCCCAGCGCATAGAACGGCAGAATCGCGGTGACGAAGGCATCGGCGAGCTGCTCGAAATTCCGGACGAGCACGAAGATCACGCCGAGCACGATGTTGATGCTGATCGCCACCCAGGGGGTGCCCCACCGCGACACCTGCGCGACAGGCCGGAAGAAGAGCCCGTCTTCAGCCATGGCGAAAAAGATGCGCGGCGACGTGAAGAGTGAGCTCGTCAGGGTTCCCCACGTGGAGAGCATGACCGTGACGCTCACGAAGATCACGCCGGGCGACCCGAGGACGCGCTCGGCGACGTCCGCCGCGACCAGGGGCGAACGACGCATCTCCTCCACCGAGATCACCGCGAGATAGGCAATGTTCGCGAGCAGATAGATCGTGACCACGGCAATCGTGCCGCCGATCAGCGCCCGGGGCATGTTCCGCTCCGGGTCCCGCACCTCGCCGCTCGTGTAGCTCAGGTCCGCGTAGCCGTCGTACGCCCACAGCGCCGACACGAGCGCGAGGCCGAAGGCGCCGGCGGTCAGGCTGCCCTCCGGCATTGCCGGCGTGTAGTGCCCTCCCGTGCTCGGCAAGCCGACCGCCAGCGCGATGGCGATGATGAATATCAGTCCGCCGTACTTGGCCAGCGTGGTGGCCGCGATGACGAGCGTGCCCCATTTGACGCCGAGGATGTTGACCGTGCCCATCACGATGATGGCGACCGCGGCGACGTACCGGGCGTTCACGGGGTCGAGACCGAGCACCCGGAGGAAGTATTCGGCGAAGGTCGTGGCGATCGCCCCGACCGCGGCCGCCCGGATCACAGTCAGCTCGGCCCACCCGAACAGGAAGGCGGGGAGGCGCCCGAATCCTTCCTTAATGAATACGAAGATGCCGCCGGTCCGCGGAAACACCGACGCGAGCTCGGAGAACGACAGCGCGCCGCAGAGCGCGAAGAGGCCGCCCGAGACCCAGACGATGGCGAGGGGCAGCGGACCCGGAAGCTTGTCCGCGATCCCCGCCGGCGAACGAAAGATGCCCGATCCGATCGTCGTGCCGATGACGATCGCGATCGCGCTCCATAGTCCTATTTGTCGCTTGAGGCCCTGCGGATTGGTGTCGGCCATCCTCTAATGTGGGGCTACCGCGGGCGCCGGGTACAGAGGAAAGTCGTCGGCCACCGCCTTCACGTCAGCCCGGACCGCGCGACTCACCTCCTCGTCATCCGGCGCGCGCAGGACGCGATCGATCAGACCCGCGATGCGCCGCATCTCCTCCTCCTTCATCCCGCGCGTGGTGACCGCGGGTGTGCCGACTCTCAACCCGCTCGTCACGAAGGGCGATCGCGTCTCGTTCGGGACGGTGTTCTTGTTCACGGTGATGCCGGCGCGATCGAGCGCCTCTTCGGCGACTTTCCCGGAAAGCGCGTCGCCCTTGTTGCGCAGGTCGATCAGCATCAGGTGGTTGTCCGTTCCACCCGATACCACCTGATAGTCGTTTTCGACGAAGGAGGCGGCGAGAGCGCGCGCGTTCGATACCACCTGCTGGCTGTACGCCTTGAAGGACGGCTGAAGCGCTTCCCTGAATGCCACGGCTTTCGCCGCGATCACATGCTCGAGAGGGCCACCCTGCGTGCCGGGAAAGACGGCCTTGTCGATCGCCTTCGCGTGTTCGGCCCTGCACATCACGAGGCCGCCGCGCGGGCCGCGCAGCGTCTTGTGCGTCGTGGTGGTGACCACATCGGCGTGCGGTACCGGCGATGGGTACACCCCGGCCGCGACGAGCCCCGCGAAATGCGCCATGTCGACCATGAAGAGCGCGTCGACTTCCGCCGCGATGTCCGCGAACTTCGCGAAGTCGATCACCCGCGAATACGCGCTGTATCCCGCGATGATCATCTTGGGACGGTGCTCGTGCGCCTTGCGACGGACGTTGTCGTAGTCGATCAGTCCTTCGCTGGTGACGCCGTACGAGACCGCGCGGTACAGAATTCCCGAGAAATTCACCGGCGAGCCGTGCGTGATATGGCCGCCGTTCGACAGATCCATGCCGAGGAAGGTGTCCCCGGGGCGGAGCAGCGCCATGAACACCGTCATGTTCGCCTGCGCCCCCGAGTGAGGCTGCACGTTCACGTGTTCGGCGCCGAACAGCTGCTTGGCGCGATCGATAGCCAGCTGTTCGACCTGGTCGATGAACTCGCATCCTCCGTAATAGCGCTTCCCCGGCAGCCCCTCGGCGTACTTGTTGGTGAGCGGGGATCCCATGGCCTCCAGCACGGCGGGCGAGACGAAGTTCTCGCTCGCGATCAGCTCGAGGCCATCGTTCTGCCGTGCCGTTTCGCGCTCGATGAGATCCGCGATGTCAGGATCGACTCGGCGCAGCGCGTCGCCGGGCGGAGCACACTGCCAATCGGACCACTTCATATGAAAATCGTTTGGAAGTTTCAGGGTTTCAACGTTTGAACGTTTCAGGGTTTGAACGTTTCACAGTTTCAACAGTGGTCGCACGGCTTCTGAAACGTTGAAACCCTGAAACGTTCAAACGTCTTTGTTTTCGATCTTCTCCACGCGCCGCTCATGCCCTTGCTCCCTCGAACGGCGTGTCGAGCCACTTCTCCAGAATCTGCGTCGCGTCCGCGTCGGACACGAATCGCGCCGGGAGCACCAGCACGTTCGAGTCGTTGTGACTCCGCGCCAGTTCCGCGACTTCCGGCGACCAGGTGACTGCCGCGCGGACATTGGGATAGCGATTGGCAACATACGACATTCCGAGCCCGGTGCCGCAGAGCAGGACGCCGCGCTTTGCCTTTCCCTCGGAGACCTCGCGCGCCAGCGAATGCACGAAATCGGCGTAATCGGTGGAGTCCTCCGCATTGGTGCCGAGGTCGCGCACATCGAAACCGCGGAGCTGCATCTCCGCCGTGAGCTTCTGCTTCAGCTCGTAGCCAGCGTGATCAGATGCGATGAGAATTTCATCCATGATCGTGGGCGACTACTTGTTTGGCCACTGGGGCCACGTCCGCACCAGTGATCCTACCATGCGAATACGCTGCTCCGCGAGTCGATCCGCGGCCTGATAGGTCGGCACACCGTCCTGCTTTGCGATGGAAAAGACGCGCAACACCGTGTCGTAGATCTCGTCGGCCTTCCGGAACGCGCGTGCGGACGTCCAGCCCGCGAGCTCGCTGTAGACGTTGATCACGCCTCCCGCGTTCGCGACGTAATCGGGCGCATACAGAATGCCCTTTCGCTCCAGCTCGTCGCCATGCCGCTCCTCGAGCAGCTGGTTGTTCGCGGCCCCGGACACGATCTCCACCTTGAGCTGCGGAATCGTCTTGTCGTTGATGATCGCACCGAGCGCGCACGGCGCGAAGATTTCCGCGGTGACACCGTAGATCTCCTCGGGCGCAACCGCACGCGCGCCGAACTCGGAGACGACGCGCTTCACGCGCTCCGCGTCGATGTCGGTGACGACGAGCTTCGCGCCCGACTCGTGCAGCTCCTTGGCGAGGAAGTAGCCCACATGTCCGCATCCCTGCACCGCGACCATGCGGTTCGCGACGTCTTCCTTCCCCCAGCGCTCCTTCGCGGACGCCTGGATGGCTCTGAAGACGCCGTGCGCCGTGACGGGAGAGGGATCCCCCGAACGACCGGCCAGGCCGGTGACGTTCTTGGTCTCCATGTGCACGTAGTCCATGTCGCCCGTGCTGGTGCCGACGTCTTCGGCGGTGATGTAGCGGCCGCCGAGCGACTCGACGAACCGGCCATGGGCGCGGAAGAGCAGCTCGCGGCTCTTCGTCTTGTTGTCGCCGACGATGACCGACTTGCCGCCGCCGAGATTCAATCCCGCCACGGCGTTCTTGTACGTCATGCCACGCGCCAGGCGCAGCGCATCGACGATGGCCTCTTCGTCCGTCCCGTAACTCCAGAAGCGGGTGCCGCCAAGCGCCGGACCGAGAATCGTGCTGTGAATGGCGATGATTCCGCGATACCCGGCAGCGGAATCGTGGGCGAGCACGATTTGCTCGTGCCCCATGCTGGCTATGGTGTCGAAGATTTGCATTCAATCGAGGGGAAAGTAGTGCTTCGTGCTTAATGCTTAGTGCTTATGACAGTTACGCAGTAAGCACTAGGCACTACTGACATGTGAGTAGAGCTCTCTCGCGATCACGATTCGCTGAATTTCCGACGTGCCTTCATAGATCTCGGTGACTTTGGCGTCGCGGAACAGCCGCTCGACCGGATACTCCTTCATGTAGCCGTATCCGCCGAAGATCTGGATCGCCTCCGTCGTGACCCACATGGCCGTCTCGCTCGCCATGAGCTTGGCCATCGCGCTGAACTGCCTGATGTGCTGGCCACGATCCCGCGCGGTGGCCGCGGCGTGCAGCAGGGCGCGCGACGCCGCCACGCGCATCGCCATGTCGGCCAGCCTGAACTGAATGGCCTGAAATTCCTTGATCGGCTTCCCGAACTGGCGGCGTTCAGCGGCGTACTTCGACGCGTGCGTCAGTGCCGCCTGCGCGATCCCGACGGCCTGCGCGGCGATGCCGAGTCGTCCCGCGTCGAGCGACTGCATGGCGTAGATGAAGCCCATCCCCGGTTCACCCAGAAGGTTCTGCTTCGGCACGCGCATGTTGTCGAACCGCAGCTGCACCGTCGGCGAGCCGCGCAGCCCCATCTTGTCCTCTTTCTGGCCGACGGAAAATCCCGGCAGGTCGGGCGTGATGATGAACGCGCCGATGCCGCGTGCTCCGCGACGATCCTGGGGGGTGTCGGTGCGCGCCATCGCCAGAACGACGCCCGCGTGCGTGCCGCTCGAGACCCATGCCTTGGTGCCATTGAGTACCCAGCAGTCGCCGTCGCGAACCGCCTGCGTGCGGAGCGAAGCCGCGTCCGACCCCGCCTCCGGCTCTGACAGCGCGAAGGCACCCAGGATCTCGCCGCGCGCCATGGGCCGCAGATAACGCTCCTTCTGGTCGTCGGTTCCCCATCGGACGATCATCTGCGTCGGCAGGGAGTTGTGGACACTCATGAGAACGGCCGTGGAAGCATCCACGGCCGCGATCTCTTCGAGAGCAACGAGATATGTCAGTGTCTCCAGCCCCAGACCGTCGTACTGCTCGGGCACCATCATTCCGAGGAAACCGATCTCCGCGAGCTGTCCGATGACCGCCGGCTCGAAGTAGGCTTCGCGATCCCACGCGGCCACGTTCGGCGCCAGCTCTCGCTGCGCGAACTCGCGCGCCGTCTGCTGAATGGCGCGCTGGTCCTCGGTGAGCGGGGTCAGTGCCCAGGTCATGGGCCGGTGTAGTCGTAGAAGCCGCGACCGGACTTCTTCCCGAGCCAGCCGGACGCCACGTATTTGCGCAGCAAGGGGCAGGGACGGTACTTCGGATCTCCGAGCCCGTCGTGCAGCACCTCGAGGATCGCAAGGCAGGTGTCCAATCCGATGAAGTCCGCGAGCTGCAACGGCCCCATGGGATGGTTCATCCCGAGCTTCATGACGGTGTCGATCGCTTCCCGAGTGCCCACGCCTTCCATCAACGCAAAACAGGCCTCGTTGATCATCGGCATGAG
>JBOHTL010000405.1:0-5833 GCA_050733735.1 Gemmatimonadaceae bacterium | reverse complement strand
GCTCAAGGTCACGGCGGCCGCCGCTCCGGCCGCCGCCGCGAACCTCACCTTCGAGGATGCGCCTCCGCCGAAGAGCGGCACGCGCACGCGTGCCAAACGCGTCTACGCCCTCGTGACGGACGTCTATGGCAATCCGGTTCCCGATGCGCCCGTGATGTTCACGTCACGGACGGGCTCCGTCACGCCAACGCGCGCGGTCACGGACGCAAAGGGACGCGTGCTGGTGAGCTGGACTCCGGGAACGACCTCGGCGGATCAGACGCTTCGCGGCGTCGTGCGTTCCACGGACGTCATGGGCACGCTGGTGGTGCCCGGCGTGAAGCCGAGCACCAGGACGCCCGCGACCAAGGCCGCTCCGACCAAGGCACCGACCAGAAAGCGCCCCTAGTCAGGCCTCCGGCTGCACGGCTCCCTGGTCGCCCGCGCTGGTCACCAGACGGTTGTCGATCTCGCGCACGCCACGCACGGACGCCGCGGTTTTCGTGGCTCGCTCGATCTGATCGTACGGCAACGCGCCGGTGAGCGTCACGCGACCATTTTCCGCCGACACTTCGATTGCGCGCGCGCGTTCCACTCGATGCCCGAGCTCGGCGCGAACGCGTTCCACGAGACGCTGGTCGTCCACCGGCTCTTCGCTCATTCGATGCTGCAGCTCGAGGACCTTGCCCTTCGTATGATTCTTGGCGTTCTCAGCGGCGTCGTGCAGCTCGCGTCCGGTCAGGCGCAGGCCACGACGTGCCTTGTCGGCAAGGACGTGGCGACGACGCGTGCCGCGGTCCGGATCGAGGAAGTACATGACGGCGGCGCCGATCCCGATGCCCGCGAGAAGCGCCATTCGCGCGCTGGATGAGCGCTTCGGCTCGAGATACGGTTCCGAAAGGCTGCGATTCTCTTCCATTGCTGTGCTCTCTCCCTACCCGGTGAAACAGGAGAGTCGCGCACGTCGTGCGCCACGCATGCACCGAACGAGCGACTCTACTGCAGAGTCGGACAGCAATCCCATCCTGGGAACGGATCTAGTCAGCCGTAACCTCGCTCCTCACGACGCGCTCCATCACGATCCGCACCAGCCGCTGGATCGTCTCCGCGTCCGCGTGAATGTGGCGGCCGCGCATCCAGATGATCTCCTTCGGCTCGGCGGCGCCGGCGTAGAGCGCGTCGACCGACTCGCGCGGCAGCCGCTCGTCGTCCGTTGCGTTGACCATCACGAATGGACGCGGCGAGATCTGCGCGGCCCAATTCTCGGGCGCGAGGCGCGGGCCGGAGATGAGGACGTTGGCGATCGCGGCCGCGAGATAGCGCAGCGGCGCGAACTTGATGGTGCGGCGCATGCTTGCCTCGAGGGGCGCGTACGAGCCACCCGATCCGTGCAGTGCCCAGATCCGCGTATATCGCGTGTCGAGCGCTCCGGCGATCGTCACGAACGGCGCTCCGAGACTCACCCCCACCGCTTCGACACGCGTGGTATCGACGTCGCTCCGGCGGTACAGATAGTCCATCACCAGCATCAGCGCCGGCGGCGTGTCGAGGAATGCCGCGCGAATCTTCGGGATCTCGCGCAGGAAGGTGGCGGTCCCCGGCTTCGGGTTCCCTGTGAACGGGTACGACATCCCGACCACGGCGATGCCGGGTGTCTCCCCGACCAGCCGTGCCGAAGCGAGCCCGGTCACGTGGCCGCCCAGGATGACCACCCCGGGCAGCGCCTGTCCGCTGTCGGCGACCTGGCGACGCACGTTGATGCGCACCTGGAGTCCGCTCGCGGCGGTCAGTGTCACGTCCTGAAAGGACGAGTTGCCCTCGATGATCGGCTCGGATTCTTCGACCGAGGCGAGGGAGGACCGGCGGTCCTCGAAACGGGGACGCAAGTCGCGCAGCAGATACAGCGTCAACGCGCAGAGGCCACCGACCAGGACGGCAGCTGAGATCAAAATTGACTTCTTGATCACGACAGTGAAACGGGGGAGGTACGAGGAGGGACGAACGACCTATTTATACCCTCGGGACGGCAAAAGTGCACGATTCCAGTTGCTATCCGCGGTTCCGCCCCGATATTCCGCACGGCAGTCTCTCCCCCCGAGGACGCGTTGGCGGACCAGGTCACGAAGATCGGCAAATACCAGATCATCGAGCAGGTCGGTGAGGGCGCGATGGGAGTGGTTTATCGCGCCATCGATCCGGTCCTGAACCGTCCCGTCGCCGTCAAGATCATGAACGAGGGGCTCGCGCAGGACGAGGCGCTGCGGCAGCGCTTTCTCCGCGAGGCCCAGGCGGCGGGATCGCTGCAGCACCCCAACGTCGTCACCATCTATGACTTCGGCGAGACTGACGGGCACCTGTTCATCGCCATGGAGTTCATCGACGGCACCGACCTCGAGAAGCTCCTGGCGCGCGACAGCGCCATCCCGCTTGCGGCGAAGCTCGACATCATCATCGATGTCCTGAACGGGCTCGCCTACGCCCATCGCCGCGGCATCGTTCACCGCGACATCAAGCCCGCCAACATCCGCATCGACAGCGAAGGGCACGCCCGCATCATGGATTTTGGAGTCGCTCACCTGGCGACGTCGAATCTGACGGGCACCGGCGTCATGATGGGAACGCCGAACTACATGGCGCCCGAACAGATCACCAGCGGCGACGTGACCGCCGGAACGGACATTTTCTCCGTCGGAGCGGTGTTGTATGAGCTGCTGACGAACGACAAGCCGTTCGCCGCCGATACGCTGCACCGCGTGCTGTTCAGAATCGTGAGCGATCCGCCCCCCGATCTGCTCAAGACCGATCCAGACCTTCCTCCCGCGCTCGACAGCGTCATCAAGAAGGCGCTCGCCAAGGACGTCGCGCAGCGGTACGCCAGCGCGACGGAGATGGCGAACGACGTGAGCGCGGTGCGTTCGAGTCTTGGGGCGCCGCGCGCGTCGCGCACTGTGTCGCAGCGCAGCTCGATCGAAAAGGCTCTCCTGGCGCAGCGCCAGCTGCAGCAGGGACGCGACGTCCGCCGCTGGCAGATGATCAGCGCGGCCGCTGCGCTGCTGTTCGTGGTCGGTGGTGGAAGCGCGGTGTTTCTCGCACTGAAGAGCGCCAGCGCTCGTCGCCCGGAAGCGCCACCAACCGCGAGCGCACCGCAGACACGCGCCAATTCCGCCGCGGCACGCGACACGGTGACTCCGGCGCCTGTGCAACCCGCGGTCGTCGTGGCCGGTGCACCGCAGGATTCGGTGGACTCGCCTCCGGCCGCTCCCCGCCGCGTGGAGAGACCCACCGCTCAAGCGCCACGGCGGCAGGTACCGCCCCCCGAGCCGCTTGATTCAGCGGCCCTTCGAACACAGGTGGCCCCCCGCGATACGGCGCCGACGCCACCGACGCCACCGACGTCACCCGTGCCACAGCCACTGCAGTCGCAGTCGCAAACCGCGCTGCCGGCAGGCCCCCTGCCTGCAGTTGGGGCGCCGTTGTCGTCCGGGCGGCCGGACAGTGCTCCGCCACGAGTCACCACGCCCCGCGAAAGCCCGCGGGTTGCCGTGACCAATATCGTGAGCGCCTACGCCCGGGCCATCGCCAGCCGCAATGTGGCTGAGCTCAGGCGTATCTACGCCGGCATGACGGCGGCGCAGCAGTCCGCGTGGGAGTCGTTCTTCGGGTCGGTGCGCTCGATGACGGCGAGTCTCGACATTGCGACGTTCGAGGCCGGCGACACCACCGCGGTCGCGCGGGTCACCGGGGTGTACGAGTTCGTCACGCGCGCCGGCCGATCGGAGCGTCAGCCGGCGTCGTTCGAGGCGACGTTCGCACGCGAAGGCGAACGGTGGAGGATGCAGACGGTGAGATGACGGTTCAGAGTTTGAGCGTTTCACCGTTTCTAGAACGCGTACTCCAGCCCTGCCGTCAGAATCGTCTTGCCGCGAAGGCCTCCGCTGTTCAGCGGCACCAGCGCGTTGACGATCGCCGTCACCCCGGTGGGATGAGAGAACTTGAATCCCAGCGATCCGTCCACGATGTCGTCGCGGAGCTCGGGAATCGACGTGGGACGGATGGTGCGATTGTACGGGTAGGTGATCGCCACCGGCTGGGGCAGGCGGAGCTTGGTCTCCCCCACCTGCAGACTGCTCATCAGATCCACCGCCAGCGTCACGCGGTCGGTCATCAGCTGATCGAAGCCGATGATTCCGAGGATCGCGTCCGTCGCGTTCTGCGTGTTGCGGTACAGGTAGCCGCCGTTGACGTGGGGTGAGAATCTGCCGAACAACGCGGTGAGTGCGGCGACCCCACGCGCGGAGAAGTAGCCGGCGCCCAGCAGGTCCTCGTCGTCTCCCGTCGCGAAGCGCGCGTCGCCGATGACCGCGAGACTCGCGCGCTGCGTCTGGCGCACCAGCAGCTTCGTACGCACCGCCACGTCTCCCACGCCGAACGCCGAGCCGCTCACGAAGCGGGTGGCCGTGAGCACCGGTTCGGTGGGCGTGCCCTCGAAAAAATGGGTCGCGGTCGTGCCGCCGAAGGGAATGATGCTCGCCTCGCTCGCGCCGGTGAACTGCGTCGACACGAGCGGCACCACGAAGCTCACGTCCAGAAAGTCGAGCAGCCCGTAGGTGGCGTAGAACGACGTGATGCTCACGTCCATGCTCATGTCGAGCCGCACCTGAATGACCTCGTTCTCCAGCAGCGGGAACCCCATCTCCGCGCACGGCCCGCCGGTCTGCGCCTCGCATCCCTCGAAGTCCACGTTCTGGTGCGTGAAGAACAGCTCCAGGTTGCCGAGGTCCTGCCCGCGAATCGACGAGAAGGGTACGTGCGTTCGACTCACGCCGACGATGGCGCGCCCCCGGCCGAGCGTCTGCGACCGTTCCGCCATGATCGGGCCCGCCGATGTCGACGTCCGCACCGGAACACCGCCCTCGAAGCGGAACGTCTCGCCGCTGCTGGTCGCGCCGATCGGCACATTGGCAACGCTCTGCCCCGCGGCGGTCGTCAGAAACGTGATGATCGACCCGTTCTGCGACACGGCCGCGGGGATGTAATGATCGCCGTGAACCCTGATGTTCTGCGGGTTGTTCGGATCCAGCGTTCCGCCCAGCTGCAGCGCATTCTGGCCGCTGCCGAAGATGAACAGGTCGTTGATGCGCGAGCGGAGCGTCTGAGCGTCCGCGGACGTGGCGCAGGCAAGCACGAGGACGCCGGCGAGAGCTGCCCGGTTGCGACGCGTCATTTGTCTGGAGGGAAGGAAGGTGGAGAGGGGAGAGGCTCGCACAAAGTGTGGCCGTCGCGTGCGTCTTGCCAGACCCGGACACTCCTAGCCGGGACGGCCGCTCGCGTCCCCGTCGAATTCCAGTTTGGAGGCTGCCTGATCCCGGCCGACCCGGCCGGCGGTGATATCCGCGCGAGCGTAGCTCTCGGGTCGCACGGGGAAACCGGCGACACCTCGCAACAGTGCGAGCTGTCCGACGTGCGTCAGTGCATCGGCAAGCGGTCCCTGAATGACGGTTTCGGGCGAGTGGCCCAACGGGACGTCGGACGCCAGCAAGCGATCGAGGGTTGCGAGGCGATCGAAGAATCGATTCACCTCATGCTCCCAGTCATCGCTCCCGAGAGCGCGCCAGACGTACTCGCCTTCGACGAGCTTGATCGCCCAGTCCATGAGATCCCCCATGTGGGCCACGATCTGCACGGGAAGGCGCATCGGCCCCCCCGAAAAGCGTCCGAACTCCGGTGGCGCGTCGCGAAGAACTTTCGCCGCGCGATACGCCAGCGTGGCCACGATGTGGCGCAGCAGAGCGCGTTGTTCATTGGAAGGCATGTTCATGAGTTCACGTCGCCTGCGATTGGCGAGCAGAGATCG
>JBOHTL010000404.1:0-3248 GCA_050733735.1 Gemmatimonadaceae bacterium | reverse complement strand
GCCGACGCTCGAGGGACACCTCTCGAACACGATCACGCTCTTCCGGAACTTCCAGATTTATGGCTCGCTCGACACCAAGCGCGGCCATGCCGTCCGCAACTTCACGGATTTCTTCCGCGAGACTCAGCTGGTCCGCAGCGACAACCGCCTCGACCCCAACAAGCTGAGCACGCGCGAGCGGCTGCGCCGATACGGCAACCCGGATCCCAACGAACCCGCCTTCGTGACGCCGAGCGGTGTTGGCAAGACGGTGAACGACGTGCAGGAAGCCTACATTCAGCCGGGTGATTTCGTCCGTCTGCGTGAGCTGTCGGTGACGTACACCCTGCCGACGAACCTCGCGGCGCGCCTGCGCGCGAACCGCGCGGCCATCACCCTCGCCGGGCAGAACCTCAAATTGTGGACGGATTACGAGGGCTACGATCCCGAGGTGGTATCGAACGCCAACGCGGACTTCAACCGCGACGACTTCTTCACGCAGCCGCCCGTACAGCGGATCCTGCTGAAGCTCAACGTTACGTTCTAAGGAGCCCCGACCCAATGCGGACTTTCAAGAGATTCGTCGGTTCCGCCGCGGCCGCGGCGGCTCTGACGCTGAGCGGATGTGACCACTGGCTGACCGTGCCCGATCCGACGGTCATCGACGCGGATGCGCTCGATCCCGTGATCGACGCGCCGCTGCTGTCGCGCTCCGCGCAGCAGAACTTCGCGAACGCGTACGGCTGGCTGATCGTGTACTCGTCCTGGTTTACCGGCGAGACGGACGTGTCGGAGACCTTTCCAACGCGCAACGAGTTTGGCCGACGGGACGTGACGATCCAGAACGGCAGCCTCAACGGCGACGTCTGGTTTCCGCTGTCGCAGGCGGCGGCGTCGGCGTATCTCGTTCTCGAGACGGCGCTGCCGGACCCGGATTCGAACATCAACTACGCCCGCGCGAACCTGTTCCTGGGTTACTCGTACGTGCTGATGGCCGAGATGTTCTGCCGGGGCACGGTGCGGGCCGGTCCGGAGCTGTCGACCGCGGCGATGCTCGACTCCGCGATCGTGCACTTCAACCTCGCGATCACGCGAGGCACGGGATCCGGCGAGGACGAGGGTGACGACATCGCCAACGCTGCACGTGTCGGCATCGCGCGAGCGGAGCTGCAGGCCGGCCGCCCGACACAGGCGATCGCCGCCGCTCAGTCGGTCCCCGCGGGATTCGAGTTCAACCTGCTATTCCAGGATGACCTCGCGGAGCGTGGACGTCTGGCCAACAAGATGTGGCAGTTCGTGCGCGATCGTGGCTCGATCGCCGTCGCGCCGACCTGGCGCGTGACCGACCCGCGGATCGATTGGGAAGTCACCACGGAGTTCGATCCGCAGGACGCCGCGTACGACACCGACCGCGGGATCCCATACGCGATCCAGCTGAAGTACCCCGACTACAACGCGCCCGTGCGCCTCGCGTCGAAGCTGGAAGCGGACTACATCCAGGCGGAAGCCGAGGGAACGGCCAGCCAGCTGGCATTGATCCAGGCGCGTCGCCTGGCGAACGGCCAGCCGGCCTACGCCGGCGCCACGGATGCGAACTCGGTGCTCACGGAATTCCTGACCCAGAAGGGCCTGGATTTCTATCTCGAAGGGAAGCGGCTCGGGGACTTCCGCCGTCATCCCACCAACATCGTCGGCATGCCGGTTCCGGGCGCGGTGTACTGGAAGCCGGGCTTTGCGCCGGTCGGCAGTCAGGAGTGCTTCCCGCTGCCCGACGACGAGCTGGACAACAATCCGAACTTCGACGAGTAGTCTTCAATAGTTCGCAGGGTCCGCCAGGCCAGCCGGTCTGGCGGACCTTCGCGTTTCCGACATTGTGTGATCATATGACATGGCGTTCGATTCGGCTCGCCGCTGTCGCCATGGTCGCTGCCGCGGCGACCGCCAGTGGGCAGAGCGTTCGTGGAACTGTCGTGGAGCGCGGTACGGGAGCGCGGTTGAGCGGCGTTGTTGTCCAGCTACTCGACAGCGTTGGCGGCCCGGTTTCGAGAACGATTACCGGTGGTGATGGGAGCTATCGGCTGACCGCGCCAGATACAGGCGGCTACAGCCTTCGGGTCCTGCGCATCGGCTATCGCCCGAGCGTTCCCGTCAGCGTCGCGTTGCGTCCAGGCGTCGACGTCGTGCAGCCCGCGCTCTACACCGGAGCCAACGTCCTGCTGGATACGGTGAGAGTGGCTGCGCGCCGCGAGTGTCAGGTGCGTCCCGCGGTAGCGAGCGCCACATTCGACGCCTGGGAGCAGATTCGAGCGGCGCTCGTCGCGGCGCAGGCCACGGCGGACAAGCGTCTGATGACGTCCCTGGTGGCCTACGAGCGTGCGCTCGACAATCGCGGAGAACGCGTGCTCCGGCAGGCCACCGAGCTGCGCACAGGGGTGGCCGGCGTTCCCTGGCAGTCCATTCCGGTCGACAGCCTCTCCAGCGTCGGATATGCCGTCACGGAACCAACCGGTGCCACCACCTACTTCGCGCCCGACCTGTCGGTGCTCACATCGGACCAGTTCCTCGGCGAGCACTGTCTCAGGCTCGTCGTCGAGAATGACCGGCTGGGAATTGCCTTCGAGCCCACGCGTTCACGGCGCAACCTCCCCGAGATCGAAGGCACGATGTGGATCGATCGGCCGTCCAAGGAACTGCGCTCGCTCGATTTCAAGTACGTGAACGTCACGCGGCACGAGGAGGAGCTGGGAGGCGGCCACGTGGAGTTCACGCGCCTTCGCGATGGCGAGTGGCTCATATCGACATGGACGATTCGGGCGCCAGTGCTGGAGACGCGCTACGGCGCGGGCGGTGCCCTGCGGGAAGGCAACCAGATCGCGGGACGCATCGTCCGCGAGGTGCACGAGAAAGGCGGACTGCTGGCGCTCGCTCGCTCGGGACGAGATACGCTCTGGACGAATCCGGCTCTCGAGGTGGCTGGGACCGTGCAGGACTCCGCCGGCCGCGGCGTGGCCGGCGTGAGTGTCACGCTGCGCGGCACCACCATCGCAGCGCGGACAAACAGCGTTGGGCGGTTCGCCCTCGAAGACGTGGTGCCTGGTGCGTACATGATCGAGGCGCAGACCGACGCGATGGCCTCCGCCGGTCAGCGCGAATCGCAGTACGTCTCGCTGACAGGGGCGCGCGACGACATCCGACTGCGCGTTCCTGGCGACTCGCAGGTCGTCGTGGCCGAGTGCAGAAATCTCGACCCGCGCCACGGGATGCTGGGG
>JBOHTL010000403.1:0-1844 GCA_050733735.1 Gemmatimonadaceae bacterium | reverse complement strand
GAACGACGACGACACGCCCCCCACGCCTCCGAACGTCCGGCGCGCCCACGATGGTCGCTTCAGTATAGTCGCCGCCCTTCACCAGGACGTCGGGCTGCAGCCGCTGCATGAGCTCCAGCGGGGTCTCCTGGTCGAACATGACGACGGCATCGACCATGGCCAGCGCCGCGAGCACGTACGCGCGGTCGGTCTCGTGGCGGACGGGCCGATCCGGTCCCTTGAGGCGGCGAACGGAAGCGTCGCTGTTCAGGCCAACGACAAGCGCGTCACCTTCGCGACGCGCCGCGAGCAACACGTCGACGTGCCCCGGGTGGAGCAAATCGAAGACGCCGTTCGTGAACACGAGCACCCGCGAACCGAGCGACGCGCGCCACTCCGCAGCGGCGCTCCACGTGAGAACCTTCTCGCGAGGAGGACGTGAATCGCTCAATAGCCGCCCGATGCGCGAGGCTCGAAGTGGACTTCTCTCCGGTAGCCGGGAAGCTCGATGAACTCCTCGTAGTGCGCTTCCACCGTCACACGTCCCCGCTCGCGGGTAACGGTGACGACCCCGGCATCCTCCGGAAGTCCGAGGGAGTCGGCGATCTCGGCGAGATTCTGGCGGATGCGGGAATTCGGCAGGAACGACCGGAAGCGGACTTCCTGCGCCATGGCATCCTTGTACTGCAGGTAGCGCCAGTACACCTCGCCGGCATTGATGCCGAAGTACATCACCGCCGACAGGATGAGCAGGGTCAGCAGGCACCCGAATCGCGTCGCGCCGGTCCTGCGCAGGATCACCACTGTGATTGCGCTCCCTCCACGATGGAGTTCACGATTCGTTCGATCGCTTGTTGTCGTCCTTCGGGCTCGCCGCGCTCCGGATACTCTCCCTCCGCGCGCAGTCCCTTTCGCTGCCAGAGCACCTTGCCCGTCGTCTGATCGATGATCTCCACGTCGACGGTGATCTGCAGGCGACGCCGGGCGCTCACAGCTTTGTTGGGATCGGCGCTGAACGCAACAGGAACGTCGGCGTCGTAGGTGACGATCGTGCCCCGCACCAGCGCATCGGCGCGATCCTGCGGCGCGTCCCGGACACCGAGACGGCGCTGCAGGACGTCACGCATCCGGTCGAACAGCTCGTTCTGCAGCTCCGGCGCGGGCGTCTGGTTGTCGAATGGCAGCACGGCCATGGTCCTGATGTGCGACGGAAACGCGCCTTCGGAGAAGCCATACCGGACGCCGCATGCGCTCGCGACGGTCGCGAGCGTCGCGAGCAGCAGCAGCGCGGTCAGGTCATTCAAAAACCCAAATGATCGGATCGAAGGCACCCGTTGTATCGATGCGCGAGACGGTGAGGTCGAGCCGCCGACGACTCAGCTCGTTGCGGTAGCGGACGCGACTGCCACGCTCTACCCATTCTACTACACGGCCATTGTCGACCCGTTCGAGGCGGCGGAGGGTGTCCCGAACGAACGTCACTCGCCAGGCGACCGGGACACCAATGTCGGCCCGAAGCGTGTCGCCGTCAACGCGCGCGTTGGTATCGGGGAGGGCCGGAACGGCGAAACGGCCGAGAGCTGCCCACAGCAGAGGGGGGGGTGGAATCAGACGGCGCACGAAATCCGCGGCGCCTGGGGGCAGACGCACCTCGGACCGGATCAGGACGGCGGCTCCGCTTCCGAGGCCGCCGGCCAGGAAGAAGTCGAGCCGAACGCTGTCCGGCGACGCGGTGCGCGCCACGCCCTCCCCGCGCGCCGTGATGTCCGGATCCTCGAGCTCCCACTGAAACACCGCGCGACGGTGGCCGCGCGGAAGATCCGCGCCGGGGAGTGCGGCGACCACCGGCGCCCCCGGCAGGGGGC
>JBOHTL010000402.1:0-5371 GCA_050733735.1 Gemmatimonadaceae bacterium | reverse complement strand
GTTTCCGTGCGTTTCCGCGTCTACCGTCCGGTCGCGATGCCCAAGACGTCAGGGCGTTACCAAGCTGGCGAGTCGCTCACCGAGCACGGGCGCGAGGGAGCGGCTGAACGATGCGGTCAGATGATTGTCGTCCGAAAACATGACGATGCCGTTCCGCATCACGCCGCAGCGCGCCGTGGGACAGATCTGGTCGTTCATGTCGATGAAGGTCACTGGCAAACCGCGCGCGGCGCGATCCTGCGATCGCGCGGCCTGGCCGGTGAGACCCGCCGACCGCTCGTATACGCACGGGCGCGCGAACGGGAGCCTCGCCTCGCGCCGCGACAGACACTGAGGCACGTCGAACCACGTCCGGGGCGTACCGCGCATCGCCATCGTGCGAATGCCCGCACCGGTCAATCGGGCGTACGTGCGCCGCAGTCCGCGCTCCCACACACTACGCGTCACCTGCCAGTCGGATGCCTGTCCGTTGATCGAGACGTAGTGGTCCCAGCTCGACAGGATCACGGCAGTGGGACGCATGGCGATGATCTTCTGGATCATTCCCTCGCGGAACCGCGCGCACTCGCCATACCAGCGGCGCAGCAGACGCTGATTGTGCAGCTCGCGCATGTCGGCCACGGGACACCCACCCTTCACGAGCGCGACGATCTTCCAGCCGCGTTCCCTGCCGATGCGATCGAGCCCTGCCAGCCAGTGCTCGGCGTGCGAGTCGCCGAGCAGCACGAGCGTGGTGCTCGAGCGCGTGTCACCGAAGGCGCAGGGTCCCTGCCATTCGCTGATCGTCCGTCCCCAGCACTCGTGCTGCATGTGGTCCTGGCGAGCCGCGGCGAATGCCTTCTGCGGCACCGTCGACACCTGGCGTATCGACGTGCGCAACGCGCCATGCGCCACGATGGCAACGCCGACGCTCGCCGCGAGCGCCGCCGGAGCGAGCCAGCGCGGTCCGATGTCCCACTTCCCTTCCCGCGCCGGCGTCTCGATCCAGCGATGCGTGAGCCACGCGAGCATCAGCGCGACTCCCGACCACGCAAGCCGGCCGGTTACGCCGATGTTCCAATCGATCACGCCGCCGATGCCGATGAGCGGCCAGTGCCACAGATACCACGCATACGACATCCGTCCCAGCCAGCGCAGCCAGCCCGTGCTCAGCCCCCGGCTCGGCCAACTGTCCGGCGCGCGCGCGCCGCCGACGACGATCGCCACCGTGCCGAGGGCCGGCAGCAACGCGGCCATGCCGGGATATGGCGTTCCGCGATGGTAGGTGCCGACGGCCAGCGCGATGGCGACCAGCCCGAAGACGGAGAGCAGCGTCGCGGGCCAGGTGGCTTCGTCGACGGATTCTGTCAGCGTGACCGCGAGCACGCCGCCGAGCGCGAACTCCCACAGCCGTGTCCCCATGCCGTAGAACGCCCAGGGCTGCGCGACACGAGTGAGCCAGATCGCGATGCCGAACGAGAGAAAGCCGAGCAGGATCATCGCGAGACGCAGCTTTCCCCTGCTGGCGTGCTCGCTGTCATCCTCGTCGACGCTCCACGCGGCGGTACGCACGGCGAGGAGGACGAACAGCAGCGGCCACACGAGATAGAACTGCTCCTCCACCGCCAGCGACCAGGTGTGGAGCAGTGGGTTTTCGCCTGCGCTGAAATAGTCGACCGACGCGCGCGCGAATTCGACGTTCGCCGAGTACAGCGCGACCGCGCGAGCCCCCGAGGCGATCGGCGGACGGTCGATCGGCGCGTACAGCCACATCACCGCGGCGAGCGTGAACAGCAGGACGACGAGCAGCGCGGGGAGCAGCCGCATCGCGCGTCCACCCCAGAAGCCGGTGAGATCTATGCGGCCATTGCGCGCCAGCTCGCGCGCCAGCATCGCCGTGATGAAGTAGCCGGACAGGACGAAAAACACGTCCACGCCCACGAAGCCGCCGGCGAGCGACTGAACCCCGGCGTGGAAGGCCACCACCAGGAGAATCGCAACGCCTCGCAGTCCCTCGAGATCCGGTCGAAAAGCCGCGCGCTCGGCCATGCCGGCACTACGGTCGCGACGGCCGCCGGGTTACGGAACCCCCGCCGGCTCAGCCCTGGTAGAGATCGTCCAGCTTCAGGGCCGCCAACTCCACCAGGAACCCCGCAATCTGCTCCGCTGCAGCGTCCACGTACGCCTCCCCCTTCTCGACGGTCGCGCGTGAAGGGTCGCCGATCCCGGTGTCGTCCGTGACCTGCGTCCATCGGCGCGGCGCCCATACCCACCCTTCACGAATTCCCGTGAGCCGCGACGCGCGCGCGCGGCCGGGCCCGGCCTCTGTCAGCGGACGCACCTGTTCGGGCGCGAGGTGCAGCATCGCCGATGTCTCCGCCTCACCGGCGTGATCCCCCGACTGCTCGATGAACGTCCTGACATCGACGCACGACCACCAGTTGACTTGCGAAAGGAACACCGCCGTGTCCGGCTGGAGCTCGCGGATCATCTGGCGGAAATCGTTGCCGCCGTGGCCGTTGAGCACCACGAGTTTGAGAATCCCCTGCTGCTCGAGCGACGCTATCACGTCTGCCAGCACGGCGGCCTGGGTCGACGGATTCATGTTGATGCACAGTTTGATGTCGAGCTGCGTCGTGTTCACACCAAAGGGTATGGTCGGCAGCACGACGACGCGCGCGCCTTTGCTCCACGCCCGCTCCGCGGCGCGAATCGCCACCTGCTCGGCCTGGATGTTGTCCGTCCCGTACGGCAGGTGAAAGTTGTGCGCCTCCGTCGCGCCCCATGGCAGGACGGCGACGGTATATGGCGCCTCGCGTACCGTGGGCCAATGGGATTCGGAGAGAACGAAGGGACGGGACACGGCTGGAGATTGAATGATTGAAGGTTTGAACGATTGAAGGCTGGGAGGGGCCGCAGCGAAAAACAAAGGGGCCCTCGCTGAAAAAGCGAGGAGCCCGTAATCCTTCAATCCTTCAATCCTTCAATCCTTCAATCCTTCAATCCTTCAATCGTCCAGCTCTCACTCCGCCGCCGCCAGCACCCACGGATCCGTGTTGATCCACGTTTCGACCGGCGCGAAATGGAACACCATCCCGCCGTTCGCGAGCTTCGGCAGGAGTCTGCGCGCGCGATCCTGCTCCATCGCCGGGCAGCCTTCGCTGCGCCCCGCCCGTCTCGACGTCACATACGGTGCGCCATGCGCCACGACGCCGCGTGAGCGCGCATTGTCGTTGTAGTTGCCCGAGAGTCCGGCCATGCGGAGCCCGATCGACGTATATCGCCGGCCCCCTGATTTGCCGCTGAACGTGTACGTCTCCTGAGCCAGGTACAAGCCAAGCGAAGTCGCCGCACTCCCCGGACGATTCGAGAACCGCACCGGCGTCCCTGCGCGCGACGTTCCGGAGCCACGACCATGCGCGACCGTGAACGGACCTTCGACGATCTCCAGCGTGTTCATGTTGAACACGTAGCCGCGCTTCGTCGTGTTCGGCAGCCCGTAGTCCACGAAGTAGAGGTACGGCTTCTTCACCTGCTCCGGATTGGCGGCCTTGTACGCGAAGTAGCTCCGAAACGCCGTCTCGAGCGCCTCGGGGTGACTCCGACCACGCACGAGAGACGCGAATGCCGCCACTGCCTTATTGACGTTCTTCAATACGCTGGCTTCGGTGGTCTTGTCGTCGACGTACGAGAGGATCGGCCCGTTGCTCGTCACCAGCTCGGCGGCTGCCGCGAGTACCGGTCCCGGCTCTTCGGCACCTGGTATGTACGACGAGCCGACAAAGAGGACGGCGGTCGCGCCAATGATTCCCTGCTGCAGAAACTTCTTCAGTTGCATGGCCGATCCGGTTGGCAAACGCTCGAGAACGCTTGCGGTTGCGAAAAACACCAGTTCCGGGCACCAGTAGGGGGCCCGGCATGGAGTGCTCCGTGTTGTAAGGGGGACGATACGCAATTTACCGCGTAACACATTGGCCGTAAAGCCTTTGGGCGGAGAAACACAAGGCGCCCACGGTCCAGGTCGCCGTCAAAGACGGCCCTTAGAGAGTTGCTCGGTACGATTTTCTAATGGAGTCGGGGCGCGGCTTCCGTGAGCACGCTGACACCGCCGACGACTCGGAATCGCCCCTGCAGCGTCGCCGCGGAGCTCCCTCCGACCCACACCGTGAATGATCCGGGCTCGACCACGCGGCGCATCTCCCGATCGTGGAAGGCCATGTCGTCCCGACCCAGCCTGAAGGTGACGCTCCGCCTCTCCCCCGGCTGGAGCATCACGCGACGGAAGCCGCGCAGCTCGCGCACGGGCCGAGTGACGCTCGCGGCGTCGTCCCGGAGATACAGCTGCACGACTTCAGTGCCGGCCCTCTGCCCGGTGTTGGTGACGTCGACGGAGACTTCCAGGGATTCCGTGCCGCGCAGGCTGTCGCGCGACACACGGAGATTCGCGTAGCCGAACGTCGTGTATGACAACCCATGTCCAAAGGGAAACAACGGCGTCCACGACACGTCGATGTAGTTGCTGGTGTACTTCTGTCGATCCACCGGAGGCCGGCCGGTGTTTTTGTGGTTGTAGTAGATGGGTACCTGCCCCGTGACTCGCGGGAAGGTGACGGGAAGCTTGCCGCTCGGCGGATGTTCGCCGAACAGGACGTCGGCGAGCGCGTTGCCATGCTCGACACCGAGGAACCAGCTCTGGACCAGCGCCGACGCGCTGTCCGCCAGCCACTGCACCGCGAGGGGGCGGCCGCTCATGAGCACCGCGATCACAGGCTTGTCGAAGTTCGACGTGCGGGCGGCGCGCACCACGCGCTCCACGAGCTGCTGCTGCGCGCCAGGAAGACCGAGGTACGTTCGACTGGCGGACTCGCCGCTCATGTCTGCGTGTTCTCCCACGACCAGGATGACGGCATCCGCCGACGCCGCGAGCCGCGCCGCTTCTTCAATGCCGGCGGCGTAGCGCTGGTCGTCGATCCGCACGGTATCGAGCGGGACGCCCGGCGCGTACCCGATCTGGACGTTCGGCAGCGCGTTGCGGAGGCCCGCGAGAACGGTGACGACGTCTTCGGCGCGGCCGGCGCCGTGCCACGAACCCAGCGGCGCGCCCGAGTCGTTGGCGAGGCTGCCGATGACTGCCAGTGATCGAATGGTGCGGCGCAGTGGCAGCGCCGGCCCTGCGCCTGCGGGACGGTTGGTGAGCAACACGATCGACTCACGGGCGATCTCGCGCGCCGCAGCGCGATGCTGCGGCGTCAGGATGTCGCGACGCTCACGCTCGACGGAAGCCCCGCGATAGGGATCGTCAAAGAGGCCGATGGCGGCCTTGACGCGCAGGACACGATGCACGGCGGTGTCTATGATCGCCTGCGGGAATTTACCGGCGCGAACTTCGTTC
>JBOHTL010000401.1:0-6559 GCA_050733735.1 Gemmatimonadaceae bacterium | reverse complement strand
ACCGGATGCCGCGCGAAATGGTCCGGTGTCATGTCGCCGAATTGTACCAGCTCGGGACGGTCCTCCGTCATCGGTATTCTCCGCGTTCATGACCCGACCAGCGCGTGATCGGCCGACGAAGCCCCCGAGCGCTAGGCCGGCACGTGCACGCGTTCCTTGATATGCTTGAGGTTCGCGACGATGGTGAACGTCATTACCACCAGCAGCGACCACGAGCTCCATTTGCCGACGTGCACCGTGGTCCACGCGCCGAGCTGGTCGGGATAGTGCCAGACCGCGAAGAAGGTGCTGATGTTCTCGGCGAGCCAGATGAAGAAGCCGACGAGCACGAATCCGAGCAGCAGCGGCATCGTGCGATCATGGTCGAGAGGCCGGTAGACGACCGTCGCGCGTGCGTACAACCCCAGCGCGCAGGCAGCCAGGTACCAACGGAGGTCGGGGATGAAGTGATGCGTGAAGAAGTTCGCGTAGATCGCGATCGCAAGCACTGTGGCCATCCAATAGGGCGGGTGGTGCAGGATGCGCTGGTGCAGCAGTCGCCAGGACTGGATGATGTAGCTGCCAACGGCGGCATACATGAAACCCGAGAAGAGCGGAACTCCGAAAACCTTCGTGTACGCGAAGTCCGGATAGCTCCATGACCCGATCGCTGGCGACGTCTTGAACACCTCGAGCGCGAACCCAATGAGGTGGAAGAGCGTGATGGCTTTCACCTCGTCCCAGCTCTCGAGCTTCGCGTACAGCATCCATCCCTGAATCGCGACAGCAATCAGCAGAAGCAGGTCATAGCGCGGGATGCCGAGCACGCCCGTTCGCGGTACGGCGAACACGGCGGCGAAGAACAGGCCGGCGAAGAGGCACGCGCGAGCCTGCTTGATGCCGAAATAGAGAAACTCGGCCAGTCCGCGCCGGAGTCCGCTGACACCGGCCGGCGCCGTCGCGTTCATCAGGTGGACGTCGAGCGAGCGAACCGGCACGCGAGACAGACGACTCAGGACGAGGGTGCGTCAGTTGCTGGAAGGACAGCCAGGACCGCGGGGGACGCATGCGTCGCGTCGCTTCCTCGAACGGCGCCCGCGGCCAGCAGCAGCCTGGCCACCCCGGCGTGGTTTCGGCTGCGGTTGCCGTGCAGTGAACCGTGGCAGCACCATCCCAGAGGGGTCGCACCGTAATGGGCGTCCCGAATATCCACGAGCTCGCGCGCGGCGGGATGACGCAGCAGTGCGGCGACGGTCTCCGCCGAGCCTTCCCATGCCGCGCAGTGCAGGGCGGTCCCGGAATCATGTCCAGGCGTCCGCGGATCGAACCCAAGCTCCAGCATCATGGCGACCGTCCGGGCTTCGCCGTGCCACGCGGCGTCGGCGAGCACACGGTGCTGGTCCTGCGTCAGTGACACCACGATTCCGGGATGGTCTCGATGGATCGAACGGGCCAGTGGTTCGTCGCCCGAGTTACAGGCGGACAGGAAGCGCTGGACCGGAGTTGCGAAGCGGAGCATGGCCGACAGCGTCTCCGGGTGATCGAACTGCGCCGCGACGTCCAGTGGTGACTTCGCGTCCCCAATCGTCCAGAAGGTGATGCGGTAGCTGGCCGGTGGCTTCTCGCCGTACTCGCCTCTGCCCGTGCGCAGGTCGAGCAGCGCGGGGTCGTCGTGAAGCAGCGCGATCGCGCGGTCGGTGAGGCCGAGTGCGGCGGCGAGGAAGATGTCACACTCGGCGCCCTGTTCCACCAGGTAGCGCGCCAGGTCATAGCGACCTGCGCCCTTCGCGCGCTCCAGCATCCACTCGGCCGGCGTGGATCGATGGTCCACATCACGCGCGTCGATGTCCGCGCCCGCGTCGATCAGCATGTCCACGATCGCCCGCGACGCGGCGAAGTGCAGCGGCGTCTGCCCGTCGCCGCCGCGCTCGTGGACGCGCGCGGGATCCTCGGCGATCATCCTCGCCAGCAGGTCTCCGCGGTCGAGATGCGCCGCCGCGCACGCGTCCGGAATCGCACCCGCCGCGAGCAGCAGTTCCGCGGTCTCGGGCGTCGCGCCATACAGCGCGTGAAAGCCTCCCGCCCACCAATCGCTGCGCCGGTTCGGGTCCGCGCCGAACTCGAGAAGCACCTCGACCATCGCGCGGTCGCCGCTGAAAGCGACGATCGCGGGCGCATCGAACCCGAAGAGCGGTTTGTCGATCATGGCGCGAAGCGAGTCGTGCTCGCGCAGCAGGCGACGCGCGCCAGCCGCGTCATGCCGCTGGAAGGTCTCGTGTGCACGCGTCATCAGGATGGCAACGTCGCTCGATGCCGCGTCGATATGCTGCTTGAGCGCGGCCCACGTTGGGAAGCCGTATTCGCGCGCGATCGTGAACTGGGCGTCCGCCAGGGTGAGCCGCTGCTTGTCCGGGAGCACGGCTCGCACGCGGCGCAGGGCTTCGGCATTGCCGGCGGTGAGGGACTGCAGCAGCTCCTTCGCCTGCTTCTTCTGCTGCGCGAGGTCCGGACGGGCGGGAAGGGCACGACTGAACGACGACGACATGGAGCGCCTCCTTCGTTACGGCCGGCGTCCGCGCGATCGGCCCGAAGAGGGCGTAGGCGATCACTCAGCACTTCAGGGTATGGGCGCAGCCCTTTCCGCGGACCGGAGGCGTTACCTGTCGCCGTCCGTAATGTACGACCGGCACAGGTGCCGTGGCTACGTCCATCCTGTGAGGCGAGATAAACTTTCAGCCGAACGATACAATTCAGCTCCACACGAGGAAATCACAATGACCGGTCGACACACGCGTCTCGCTCTGCTCGTGGCTGTGCTGGCGTTCCATCCGGCGGCGGGCCAGGCCCAGGCGACCGCGCTCGTCGGTGGAACGGTGATCGACGGAACCGGAAATGCGGCGATCCCGGACGCAGTGGTAGTCGTGACGCGCGATCGCATCACATGCGTCGGAAGTGCGGCGCAGTGCGCCATTCCCACAGGCGCGACGCGCGTGGATGTTTCCGGCCGCTTCGTCACGCCGGGTCTGGTCGACGGCCACGTGCACTTCAGCCAGACGGGTTGGCTGGATGGCCGGCCCGACGGAGCCCCGCCCGGAGCTCCGCGGATATTCTCCTATGCCGACACGGCGCGCGCCCTGCGTGCCAACCCGGCACGCTGGTATCGGTCGTATCTGTGCACCGGCATCACCGCGGTCTTCGACGTCGGCGGCCATCCCTGGACGACAACGCTGCCGGCGCGCGCCGAGCGCGATTCCATGGCGCCGCACGTCCGCGCCGCCGGACCGCTCGTCACGCACGCGGGGCGTTCGGCGCTCGACGTCGACGAGGAGATTTACACCTTCCTCCCGATGGCGACTTCCGCGGACGTGCAGAGCAGTGTTGCGACGCTCATGGGAATGGGCGCCCAGGCGGTGAAGGTCTGGTATCTCGCGCCGCGTCCTAACCGGCGCGAGGAGCTCGATGCGCGCATGATGGAGGTGGGCGCTGCCGCGAAGGCGGCAGGACTCGACCTCATCGTGCATGCCACGGAGCTGCGCGAAGCCAAGGTCGCCCTGCGCGCAGGCGCGGCGCTGCTCGTGCACAGCGTGGAAGACGAGTTCGTGGACGACGAGTTTCTCGCGCTGCTCAGGGCCAATCGCGCGACCTACGCGCCGACGCTGGTGGTGGGGCGCAACTGGACCCGCACGGTCGCGTCCATCGCGTTGGGCACTCCGCTGTCTGTCGACGATCCCAACGGCTGCGTCGACGCGAGCACCAGGGCGAAGGTGAAGGACCTCGCGGCATTGCGCGCCGCGCTACCGGAGCAGCGACGGTCGGCGGACATGGTGTTCCGCTGGCTCGAGGCCGCGGGCGCGAGTGGCGCGATCATGGCTGAGAATCTCAGACGCGTGCACGCGGCCGGCGGGACCATCGTGGTCGCGACCGACGCCGGGAATCCGCTCACGCTGCACGGGCCGTCGATCTACAACGAGATGGAAGCGATGCAGGCGGCGGGGGTACCGGCGAGCGACATCGTCGTGATGGCCACGCGCAACGGCGCGCGTCTCATGCACCGCGAGCGCGACTTCGGGACGCTGGAGACGGGAAAGCTCGCCGACCTGCTGGTGCTCGCCGAGGATCCGCGCCAGAATGTGCGTGCGTTCCGTTCGTTGTCGCATGTCATGCGCGGGGGGAAGCTGTACCGTCAGCCGGAGCTCGCGCGCTTCTAGCCGTTGCCGGTTCAGCAGCGCAGTCTTCGGCCACCCATCGCGGTATACCGGTAGTTCGATGACTTCAACTCCGCGCCAGCCGCCGCGAAGTAGTCCTGCCAGAAGCGAAAGGCCCGAACACCGGATTCCGTGCTTCGATCACCTCCGATCACTACGACGCATGCTCGAGCGAGATCAGGCAGCAGTCCTTGCCGCTTTCGTTCACGCAACCAGTCATCGATCGAGCTGACGCCTCCCTTCTCCATGTCCATTTCGGGCGTCGACTGCATCATGTCCGACAGCATGATGATGCGCGCGCGCGCACCCTGCGATCCCCGGATGATGTCGGACGCGTCGAAGAGCGTCGCGATCAGATCGGTGCGGTTGGGACGCATGCTGTCGAACAGCTCGGTCGCCGCGAGCGCGGCCGCGGAGCGCGTACGAGTCAACGATTGACGGTCCACCGGTGTGGGAGCGTTCTGACGCACCGGCATCGGCATCTCGCTCATCCACCGCCGAGCTCCGTCGGAGCGCCCGGCATGATGCACCTGCAACACGACGATGCGCTCCCCGAACCCAAGCTCTTCGATGATCTCCCTGAGCAGCTGCCGATCTCCGGCTATCTCGTTCGGCGTGCGGCTCCCCGAACGATCGATGAGAACGGTCGTAAGCAACGGCGCCATGAGACCGGTCGCGTTGGGCGCGTCCGCGTCCGCATCCCTGCAGCCAGCGGCCGCGAGCAGCAGGAGACCGACGCGCAGGTGCGATGGCACATGCATGATCATGCGATCGTCTCCGTCGCGGCCTCGCGGTCCCGTTCGAGCTTCAGGAACTCTGATTGGAGGTCGCCACACCGTTTCTGAGATTCCTCGAATGCGTCCGGAACGCGAAACGGAGAGTCGTCCACCTCCGCGACGAGCTCGGGTACGGCCGCCTGAAATGCCAGGATGCTTCTGGTGTCGAGGCCGCGATGGCGCGCGTTCTCGGCGCGGAAGATCGGAATCACCCGCCGTAGTCGTTCCGCCTTTCCGTTGGCGCGAAGGAACGGGCGCGATGCGCTGAGGTGCACTATGCGTTGGACGCGGGTGTCGATCTCCGAAATGAGGTCACAGACGGCTCCACGCTCGGCATCGGCTTCCCGTCTCGACGTGCCGTAGTGTTCCCGTGCAGCCGGTGCCCGGGCGGAGTGCGTCGCGTCAAGCTCGAGATTCTCCGACTGATGCAGATACGCGAGCAGCGCCGCGCACAGCGCGAGCACGAGATTCAGAGCCGCGATCGGCCAGTTGATGGCGGCAATCGAACCCGCGTACTCGTGGCGCGCGCGCAGCACCGGCATCAGCCCCTCGAGCGTCTGCCGCTCCACGTCGAGCTGCTGGACGAGTGTCGCATCGTTGCGCTGCTGCGCCTCGGCGAGCTGCTGTTCCGTCGCGCTGACCTGTGCTTCGACTCGCGTGAGTCTCTCCTGAGAGGATTGCTCGATGCGCGCCCTCGCCAGGAAAAGCACAGTGACGATGGTCAGTATGCCCGCGAAGCTCAGCCAGGCAACGACCGTTGGCTGATATCTGTGCCTGACCAGAAGCTCGTCGTCCACCACTGGCCTCGTGCGATGCAGGGCGACGATGGTCCGGATCGCGGCGCCGAAGAAATGTCCGAGCACCACGAGAAAGAGAACGACGCTGAACGCGAGGATGCTCGCGTCCAGGTGCATCGTGAGGCGCGCCCAGAACGTCGTCCAGCCGTACGTCTCGGGATTCGCCGTCGCATTCGTCTCGATATTCTGCAGCGCTTGCGCGGCGACCGGCGATGACGGCAACAGTTCGTTGAAAACGGGGACGTTCGCCACGAAATCCGCCACCACGAGGACGGTGCAGAGGGCCCAGAATGGGATCGAGCCCAGTCGTGAGGCGTAGGCCACCCGGCGTCTCGGCGCCCTGGCGGCATCCGCGGCCTGCTGCTCGTCCTGAGACTGCGCGCGCACGACAGCCGCGCGGCTCGTCCGTAGCTCGTCGAGAAGGTAGCGATAGCGGAGAAGCCGCTGCTCGAGCGCGACAAGACGCTTGCCCAGCTGCTCGCTCTCGGACTGAATCGCTCCCTCGAAGCGGTCCCGCACGCGGCGCGCCCAATCCGTGAACACGTGCGACGCGCGATGCGCGAGCATCTCTTCGACCTCGAGCTGGCCGTTCGCCTCGAGATCGTGGCGCGGGAGCCCTTTCTCCGCCCACGATCTCGCGCTCTCCAGGGCTTCGCGCTCGACCTGCGCCGCCTCGATGCCGAAGGAGACTTCGAGACCTCTTAGCAGGTCGTAAGCCGCGTGCACGTTGTCCGTGGATGACGCTGACGTGCCGATCGGCGAGACACCGTCCGCCGACGCTTCCGTCCACACGGTCTCGGAA
>JBOHTL010000400.1:0-3616 GCA_050733735.1 Gemmatimonadaceae bacterium | reverse complement strand
TCCCTGGGCAGGTCCTGCTTGTTGTACTGGATCACGAGAGGGATCGCACGCGGCTCCACGCCCTGCTCGGACAGGTTGGCGTGCAGGTCCTGGAAGCTCTCGATGTTCTCCTGGAGCTGGCGGGCCTGGCTGTCGGCCACGAACACGACGCCGTCGGCGCCCTGGAGCACCAGCTTGCGCGTGGCGTGGTAATACACCTGGCCGGGCACCGTGTAGAGCTGGAATCGCGTCGAGAAGCCGGAGATCGATCCGAGATCGAGGGGCAGGAAATCGAAGAAGAGCGTGCGATCGGTCTGCGTCGCCAGCGACACCATCTTGCCTTTGCGCTCCTCCGGCACCTGGCCGTAGATCGTGTGCAGATTCGTCGTCTTCCCCGACCGTCCCGGGCCGTAGTAGACGATCTTGCACGTGATCTCGCGGGTCTGGTAGTTGACGAGAGACATCAGCCGCGACCGAAGAGGACGGCGAGGTTGCGATTCAGCTCGAACTCGAAATTCTCGGCGAGCATCACTGGAATATCGGCCGGCGGAGGCGGAGCAGCGTTCGCGAGGTTGACGCGGAATTCGTCGTAGAACAGTCGAACCAGACCGAGCGAGCTCTGGCCGTCGAACACGGTGAGGAAAATGTAGGGCCCGCGCGGCGTCTCCGTCTCGGCGAGGAAAATCTGGCGATCCTTGCCCGCGTGATGCAGCCCGGAGAACGGTCGTCCCTCGAGCTGCTTGCCGAGCTCGCACGCCGATACATGAATGGCCGCGGCGAGCGCGCAGGCCGACATGATGTCCATCGCGCGGGTGAAGCCGTGCTGCGCCAGCACCTGACCACTGGGATACAGCAGCAGCGCGAGATTGACCTCCGCGTCCTCCACGAACTGGCGGAGCGGCTCCTCGACCCAGGGCTCGACGGACGCTTTGATCATGCGAGCGCTTCCGCCGCGCGCAGCATCTCAACGCGCACGAGCCCCACGTTGGCGTCGCGCTGGGTCACGACCACGAGGATGACGTCGTCGCCGCCGAGCATGCACAAACGGCCGTCCTCCGCCTCGAGCTGCAGGAAACCGGTGCCGCCAAGCCCCGCCGCCACGGCGGATTTGCGCGCCTTGCGATACAGCGACGCGGCGAGCGCGGAGACGCGGGCGCCGTCTTCGCCGATCTGCAGGTTCGATTCGATCGCGATGCCGTCGGCGGCGCTCACGACGAGGCTCGCGCGCACGCCGCGCTGGCGCGAGAAGGAGTCGAGGATCCTCGTGAAGGCGGAGCTCATGCCGGGCCCTCTCCCGCGGCCGCGCGGGCCTGGAGCCAGATCGCGGCGCGCGCGATACAGCGGTCGAGCATGCGACGAAGCAGTCCGAGCGGCGCGCTCGGCGGCGCCGTGAGCATGAGCAGCGATTCGTGGCCCCCGCCACCGCTCCCCGGGGCCTTCCCGTTGTTCAGCGCGGCGGCAGACGGCGAGATCGATACGACCGCGGCCTCCGTCTCGAAGACGATGGAGCGCCACGTTCCCAGGCCGAGATGTCGCGTGGCACGCGTGGCTTCGCCGGAAATTCCGGATAGCGTCGCGCCAATCGCGCGCGCCCGATCGCGACCGTCGCTGGTGACGTAGGAACCGGCAAGGACGCTGCCATCAGTGCGCAGCAGGATCGCCGAGTGCTCGGGCTCGAGAATATCCGAAAAGATCCGGGCGGGCTCGGTGTCGGCGCCGACGATGGGCAGATTCACCGGGGTGATGCTGCCGGAGCGACGAATGGCGCGAATGGCTGCCGAGATGTCGCCATCCTCGCGCTGCTGCTCCTGCGCCTCGAGGAGCAGACGCTCCGCCTCGACGAGCTCTCCCTGCTGAAACCGGATGAACGCCAATCCCTTGATCGCGCCGACGTGGCCGGGAATGAGCCGCAGCACGACGGACCACTCCTCGACCGCGGCCTCCAGCTCGCCGACGTCCGCGAGAATCCGCGCCAGCTGGTCGTGCGCCTCCGCGTTGTGCGGGTGCCGCTCGATGCCGCGCATCGCGACCTTGCGCGCCAGCTCCAGCTGGCCGCGACGCCGCAGCGTTTCGGCGAGTGGAAGGAACACCAGGCTCGACGGATCGCGCGCCAGCTCATCGCTCCAGACGCGGACGTGGTCGGTCACGAGTGGCCCCCTCCCCCTCCGCCATCCAGCGCGCCGAGCAGCGTTTCCAGACCCGCGAGCGCGGCGCGCGCGCGCGGCGCCTCGTCGTGATCCGGCGCCACCGTCAGGAACCACTCGAGCTCCTCGCGGGCCGTTGCGAAATTGCCCGCCCGGACGGCCGCGAAGCCGCGATCGAGAGCGCTCGCGATCTCGGGATCGGCCTCGTCCACCTGGGTCAACGGCGCGCGCGGCGCCGGCTTCAGGAGCTCGACGACGCCCGTGGTGATCAGCCCATACACGACCTTCGCGGTCTCGAACTCACTGCGTCGCAGCTCGTCCGCGATCGCCTGGATGTCGCGGTGGCCGTCGACGAGGCTCAGCACTTCCCATTCGTGGGGCAGCAAATCGAGTCGCGTCTCGTGGTCCTCGGAGAGATCCGCGAGCATCGGAATCACCAGCAGGTGCGGAATCTTGTCCACGATACGCGACCACTCGTCGATGCGACGCGCGCTTTCCATGAGGAGCGATTCGGTCGCGATGCTGACCGGCGCGGCGACCCGCAGCAGCGGAAGCTCGCCTTCCTCGAAGTGGAAAAAACCTTCCGTCCAGTTCATCAGCTCGAACACGACGCTCTCGATCTGCGCGCGCTCCTTGCGCTCGCGCTCCCGCGACGTGGCCCGCTCGCTGACCGCACCCGGCTGATGCGCGGGCCGGCTGCGAAGCGTCGCGTGCACGACGCGTCCACCCTCGAAGAAGACCGTGCCCTCGTCGTCCTGGGCCCGCGACGTGACCCGCAGGAGCCCCGTCTTTCGACTCAGGTCCAGCAGCTGAAACACGTCGGGGAGCCCGAGCTCCTGAATGGGGCCTTCGATCGGCATCAGGCCGCACTCCCTTCCGCGACGCGCCGACCGAAGATCTTCTGCAGATCGGTGGCGGTGCGGATGTCACGTCGCGCGCGCTTGGCGAACGCGCTTCCCGGCTCGATGTCGATGACGCTCTTCCAGCGCACGATCGCCTCGCGGTAGCGATGCTGCTCTCCGAGGAGCGCGCCCTCGTAGTACAGCGCGCCGACGTGCGCGGGGTCGAATCGGAGCACGCGCGCGAAAGCGGTGATGGCGTCCTGCCTGCGACCGAGATCGAGGAGCGTCTCCCCCAGCGCGATGAGGGCATCGAAGTGATAGGCATCCCGCTCGAGGAGCTCGATAAGGAGCGGCAGTCCGTCGGCGGGCCGCCCGAGCTCGCGCCGCAGCGTGCCGAGACGCAGCGTGGCTTCCGCGTACGTCGGCACGGCCTCGAGCGCGGCGACCAGTTCCTGCTCCGCCTCGCGGAACATCCGGCGATCCACGAGCACGCGCGCGAGCTCGAAGCGCACGATGGCGTACCGCGGATCCAGGGTGAGCGCGTTGCGGTAGGCGACGATCGCGCCCTCGGAGTCGCCCAGCTTGCGCGCGATGTCGCCGATGTGTTTGTGGACGTCGGCGCGCATCGGCGCCACGCGACGGGCCGTGTCC
>JBOHTL010000399.1:0-4355 GCA_050733735.1 Gemmatimonadaceae bacterium | reverse complement strand
ACTCGGGAGAGGAAGCACTGCGCAAACTTCTGCGCCACGAGTTCGCCGTCGTATTGCTGGACGTCCAGATGCCCGGCATGAACGGATTCGAGACGGCGCAGCTCATCAAGTCGCGTGAACGAACCCGATACATCCCGATCATCTTCCTCACGGCCATCAACAAGGAAGAGGACTACGTATTCCGCGGCTATCAGGTCGGCGCCGTGGACTACATCTCGAAGCCGTTCCAGCCGGACGTGCTGCGGGCAAAGGTGGCGGTCTTCGTCGATCTGCATCTGAAGCAGAAGCGGCTGCAGGAGCAGGAGAGCTTGTTGCGCGATGGCGAGCGACGCATGACGGAGCTGCGCCACATGCGCGAGATGCTCCAGTCCGAGGCGCGCTTTCGGGAGATCGTGAGCACCGCGATGGATGCCATCGTCATCTTCGACGAACAGGAGCGCATCAGTCTGTTCAACGGGGCGGCGGAGCGAATGTTCAGATGTCCCGCGTCGCAGGCGGTCGGCCGCTCCATCACGGAGTTCTTCCGCGACGGCAGCATGGAGCTCGTGCGGGAGACGTGTCGCGCGGCGCGCGTCCAGCACGGATCGAACACGCCGGAGGACGCACGTCACGTCACGGCGCTGGCCGGCTCGCGCGCGAACGGCGAGACCTTCCCGTCGGAGGTGTCCATCTCCTGCTTCGAAGGGAAGGACGGCAACCAGTACACGCTGATCGTTCGCGACATTTCCGAGCGCGTTCGCCACGAGGAGGCGCTGCGTCAACAGGCGCAGCAGCTGGAGAGCATGATGACGGAGCTCAAGGTCGCGAACGACGAGCTGAATCGGCGGCAGGAGGATCTCGAACGCGCGATGTCCGCGCGCAGCCGCTTCTACGCGTCGATGAGTCACGAGCTGCGCACGCCGATCAACGCGGTGCTCGGCTACAGCACACTGCTGCTCGAGAACATCTACGGACCGCTGAACGAGAAGCAGGCCGAAGGCATCCAGCGCACGCAGCGCGCGGCCAAACATCTGCTCGAGCTGGTGAACGACGTTCTGGATCTCTCGAAGATCGAGGCGGGCAAGATCGATCTGCGGCTGCAGCCGGTCACCTTCCCGACGCTGGTGGAGGAGCTGTTCGTCACGGTGCGTCCGCTGGCGGACAAGCACGGCTCCAAGCTCTCCATGGAATTCGGCGAGAAAGAGCCGCTGACCGTCGTCTCCGACCCGCGACGCGTCCGACAGATCCTGCTCAACCTCCTGTCGAACGCGATCAAGTTCGGCGGCGCCAAACCGATTCGCGTGATCATCGATCGCACGCCGGAGGACGGCGTGTCCGTGTCGGTCATCGATCAGGGTGAGGGTATCGCTCCCGAGGATCAGGAGCGCATCTTCCAGGAGTTCGTCCAGCTGGGCAAGACGCAGCTCCAGGAGGGAACGGGGCTGGGCCTGCCGATCTCACGACGTCTCGCCGAGCTGCTGCACGGCTCGCTCGTGTGCAGCTCCGAGCAGGGAACAGGCAGCACGTTCAGGCTCACGCTGCCGTCAACGGCGGAGCCGCGGCCACGAATCGTCGATCAGGAACGCCCTCAACGCGCTGTGGACGAGCGGCGGCGCGCTACCGCGAAGCCGTCGCCCGAGCCCACGATGCGCGCGTAAGCTACGGCGCCACGACGCGAATCTCGCCGCTCATGGATTGGCCGTGAATGGTGCAGAAGTACGGGAACGTTCCCGCCGTCGGGAAGCTGCGCTGAAATTCGCCACTGCCCTGACGTGCCGAGCTCGATCCCGACGCAAACGTGACGTCGTGCGCGAGTCCACCGCTCGCCCAGGTCCATGTCACCGTCGTGCCTGGAGCGACCGTCGTGCAGGTCGGAGAAAAGTTGTTGTTGCCGACGCTGACATTGGCGGACGTCGACGTGCACGTGTTGGGATTCGGATTCGGATTCGGATTCGGATTCGGGTTGGGATTGGGATTCGGAGTTCCTCCCGGTTCGGTACCACCGCCGCATCCCGCGATGACGAACGCGAGTACGACGAAGCCTGTCAGTGCCGCTCTCATTACGCCTCCTGGGGCCGTGAATCACAGGACAAGGGTCCAACACCCTAAAACTCTAAGTCGGTATCCAACGTCACGTAGTCATTGACATATCGTCTTCGCGCTGGAGGCGATCGGCGTAGTTTGTTGGCAATGCCTGATCGGTCGGATCTCACGGCGACGCCGCCACATGCCTCCGGGTTGGAAGCGCGCGCGGCCATGGACGCGCTCGGCGACGCGATCGTCGTGATCGGACCGGATGGGCGCGTGCGGTACATCAACGCGCCGTGGGAGCGCATTCTCGGGGTGCCGCGGAAGGATGCGGTTGGGGCGGACTTCTGGACGACGTATCCCGGACTCGACGTGGACCCCGGCGCGGAAATGATCCGCGCCACCGCGGCTGACGGCTCCACGCGACGCTACGATCTGGAGCACTGGGTCGGAGGCGAGCTGCGGAGCTACGGCGTCCGCGTGGCGCGAGACACGACCGCCTCCGTCGTGCTCGTCCTGTCGCGCTCCTTCCAGACCGTGATGAACCGGCGGGACCGCGCGCTCGAGGAACGCAACGAGGAAAACGCGGCGCTGCGCGCATTGGCCCGGCAGACCGCCGAGGTCGCCGACACCGCCACACTGCTGGCCATCCTGTGCGACGCCGCGAGCGCGCAGTGCGGTGGGCAGGGCGCGTCACTCGTGGCGATCGGTGATCGGGAGGGTGAGCTCGTGAGCGCCGTGGGCGTTCTCGCGCCCGCGCGAGGCCGGCGGTTCCCGATGGCGGGCTCGCTCGCGAAAGAGGTGGTGCAAAGCCGCAAGGTCGCGATGGTCGAGGACTTCCGCACGACGGAGCGCCCACTCGCGACGCGCATGGGCGATCTCGACATCGGACCGCTGCTCGTGGCCCCCCTCATCGCGCACGAGCGGGTGCTGGGCGTGCTGGCGGTCGCGCGCGACCGCCGATCGATCCCTTTCTCCACGCGAGACGCGCAGCGGCTCACCGCGGTCGCCGATTATGCGTCGCTGGCGGTGTGGAAGTCGCAGCTCCTCGAACAGGCTCAGGAGGCCGACCGCGCGAAAGGACGCTTTCTCGCGACGATGTCGCACGAACTGCGCACGCCGCTCACGGCGCTCGCCGGCTACGAGGAGCTGCTCGTCGACTCGGTGCTGGGCCCCCTCTCCGATGCGCAGCGAGAAGTGCTCGACCGCATGCACCATGTCACGCAGCATCTCAGCGCGCTGATCGAGGACGTCCTCGCGTTCACGAGCCTGGAGACGGGCGGCGAGATCGTGCGTTCCAGTGATTTCCTGGCCGCCGATCTCATCACCGCGGTCGCGGCGGTCGTGCAGCCGCTTGCCGAGCAGAAAGAGTTGTCGCTGATCGTCGAGTCGGCGTCGCAGCCGATCCGGATGACGACGGACATCGACAAGGCGCGGCAGATACTCGTGAATCTCGCCGGAAATGCCGTGAAGTTCACCGAGCGCGGCGAAGTGCGGCTGTCGGTGAGCGCATCAGCGGACGGCGGCCATGTCTGTTTCACTGTGCGTGACAGCGGGATCGGCATCTCCGAGTCCGACGTGCAGCGGCTCTTTCGCCCGTTCACTCAGCTCGACAGCGGTCTCACGCGTCGTCACGGCGGAACGGGTCTCGGCCTGTACATCTCGCAGCGCTTGGCGAAGTTGCTGGGCGGACGAATCGACGTTCAGTCGGTTCCCGGGGACGGCTCGGTCTTCACGCTGGTGCTGCCGCGAGAGTAAAGGGCTCGGCCGCTCGTCGGACGCCGTGAGCGTGCGCTTCGCACTTGCCGCTCCGAGTCCCGGTCGCAATCATCACGGGTATGCGACCGACCGACGTCAGCAATCCGCGCTACTACCATAAGGTCGTCGACTGTCAGTGGGCCTGCCCGGCGCACACCAATGTGCCGGAGTACATCCGACAGATCGCGCAGGGTCGCTATACGGATGCCTACCTGCTCAACCGTGAGTCGAACGTATTTCCGGGGATTCTCGGGCGGACCTGCGACCGGCCATGCGAGCCCGCCTGTCGCCGCGGCCGGGTCGACGGGAAGCCGGTCGCGATTTGCCGGCTGAAGCGGGTCGCGGCGGACCACCGCGACGACGTCAGACCCTTCCTGCCGCCGGCGCCGACCGAGAAGAACGGCAAGCGCGTGGCGTGCATCGGCGCGGGGCCATCGTCGCTCACGGTCGCCAACGATCTGCTGCCGCTCGGCTATCACGTGGTGATCCACGAAAGGCATGGTCGCGCGGGTGGACTCATGCGCGTGAACATTCCGTCGTTCCGCCTGCCCGCCGCGGTGCTCGATGAAGAGATCGGCTACATCATCGAT
>JBOHTL010000398.1:0-4683 GCA_050733735.1 Gemmatimonadaceae bacterium | reverse complement strand
GTCCCGATCTCCGCGGTCATGCGCGCACCCACACGCCCCGCGAGCACGAGTCCTGTGAGCAGCGGCCCCATCTCCAGGATGATCGTCTGGCGCGTCGCGAGCCCGACGACGGAGAGGAGGACGCCCTCGAAGAGCTGGTAGCGTGTCTGCAGCGCGATGACGCCGCCGATGAACGCCGCGACGAGCACGGCCAGCGGCACCGAGTCGACACCGATGACACGCATCTGGCGAATCGTCTCGGGCACGAAGGTGCCGGGCTCCGAGAACGCGCGCAGCGTGTCGCGCATGAAAAACCCTCGCGCGCCGACCTCGGCGAAGACGTTGCGCGTGTTCCGATACATGCGCCGGAAGAACTGCGCGCCCGCGCGTGTGACGAGCGGTGCCTCCGGGCGCTCGAACTCGTCGGTATGAGCGTACCGATATGAATAGCTCACGTCCGGACTCGCGCCAGCAGGATGAGTCCGAACATCCCGAAGATCATGCTCGGCACCCACGCGGCGAGATCGGGAGACATGAGTCCCTTGGCGCCGATGGCCTTGGTCAGCTGCACCAGGAGCAGGAACACCACGGTGATGCCAAGGCTGATGCCGATGCCGTAGGCGGCGCCACCGCGCTGCGTGCTCGTCGCCAGTGGCGCGCCGAAGAGCGCGATGATGATGCAGGTGACCGGGATCGCGATCTTGAGCGCGCGCTCGACGCGCTCCTTGTTGGCGTCGCCCCCGGATCGTTCGGTGAAGCTGATCCATCGCGTCAGCTCCGCGTAGCGCATCTCCTGCGGGGGCTTGGGCTTCGCCATCATGTCCGCCGGCCGTTCGACGAAGCGGTTGTCGAGCATGCGGGCGAACGCGATGGAGAAGTCGGGCGCCGAGTCGGAAACCAGCTTCATCTCACCCGTCTCGATGGTCCAGGAACCGGACACGGAATCCCATTGTGCGCCCTCGGCGGCGATGAGGATCGTCGGATACTCGAGGCCCGTTCCCTTGCGTTCGATCTGCAGGGCCTCGAGCGACTGTGTCGTCGTATTCAGCTGTCGGATCTTGTACACGCGCCCGTACTCACCCTGAAAGGCGAAATTGTAGCGCACGGTCGAGCCGCGGAATCTGTCCTCCTCGAGGAGGTCGTTGCGACGCGCGTTGGTGATCGGGACGATCTCGCCCAGCGCGAGATCGAGTGCGGCGGCGAAGACGGCGCCGAGGAAGATCGGCATCGCGATGCGGTGGAAGCTGATGCCCGACGCCTTCGCGGCGGTGAGCTCGGAGTGCCGGGTGAACGCGCCGATGGAGAACACGGTGGCGAACAGCACCGCCGCCGGAATCACCATGAACATCGACTCGGGAATCCAGTAGAGGTAGCTGAGCGCGATGTCCTGCTTCGCCAGGTTGCGCGCGAGGTATTTCTCGAGGTTGTCCGTGAGATCGATGATGACCAGCAGCAGCGGAAAGCCCAGCGCCGTCGTCACCAGGATCTTCCAGAATTCCTTGAAGACGTAGCGGTCGAGCGGACCGCCGGGGCTGCGCAGGATTCTCACGCGCGGCGCCGCTCCACCGGGATGCCGATGCGACGCAGCCAGCCGAAGAAGCGCGCCCGCAGGGTGACGAGCAGCTCGCCGAAGTCACCGCCGCGAGACGTGCTCGATTCACGCCCCATGCGGGCCGCCATGACGAGCCCGACGAACGCGAGGAGGATGTTGGTACACCACATCGCGAGCCACGGAGGCAGGTATCCCTTGTCCGCGAGCGTCTCGCCGCCGATGAGCCCCACGTAATACAGCCCGAAGATCGCGAAGCTCACGCCGATGACGAGCCCGACGCCGCCGCGCGGAAAGCGCAGCGCGATCGGAGCGCCAATGAGCACGAAGATCATGCAGGCGGCAGCCAGCGAGAATTTCTTCTGGATCTCGACGTCGTAGCGGTCACGCTCGCGGCGCGCGTCGTTCTCGCGGTACCGCGCGTCCTCGATGCGCGACTTGATGCCGCTTTCGTCCAGGAGGCGCTGACCGGTATCGGCGCGGGAGACGCCATCGGGGCTGCGTTGCCCTGGATGCCGCGCCTCCCCTCCCCTGCCACCCGCGGACGGCGCCCGCGCCAGTAGAGGATTCACGGACTCGGCCGGGGGCTGCGTGGCCATTGGCGCGGGCGGTGGTGCGTTGGTCAGAAACGCGAGCAGCGCGCAATACACTTTGCCGATCCCATTGGGACTGTGGTCCGCGGATGGCGGTGTCGGCGGCGGCCCCGTCGAGGTGAGCTCCCACTCCGCGACCGCTTTCTCGAACTGGGCGCGACGCATGAGCAAGTCGGCGCGGGAGATCTCTCGCTGCATCTCGCAGACGGACATCTCGCGATCGCCCTTCGAGATCGCACCGGTCTGCGTCTCCTCGTACGAGCTGTACACGTTCTCGACGCGCAGCCGGTCCCATGTATAGAAGAGCCGCGTGAGCTCGCCCGGGTCCTTGTTCGGGACCTCCATCATCATCCCGTTGTACAGGGTGAGATCGAGGTCACGCTTGTTGGGCGCCAGCGCGAGCTTCCCCGTCTCCGCGTAGATCGTGCGGCGCCGCAATGGGTCCGAGAGATCGTAGATCACGACGTCGGTCATGTCCGACGTCGCTTCGTCGATGCTGCCCGCCTTGAGGTACAGCTGGCCTTCCTTGACCGTATTGATGACCTGCTCGCGAAGCGCGAAGGTCGGCTTGGTGCGAAAGATGTCGAGCTGCAGGACGGCCAGGCGGTGATTCGAACGCGGCAGCACCTGGTCGTTGAAGGCGACCATGACCAGGAACATGCCGAAGCCACCGAAGAGCACCGGCGTGAGAACGGTGCGCATGCCGACGCCACTGGCCTTGAGCGCGTTGATCTCGTTCTCGGCGGCGAGCCGGCTGAACGCGTACAGCACGGCGACGAGGACGGCCATCGGCATCGTCATCGCGACGGTGAAGGGCACCGACAACGCCATGAACTCCGCGATGACGCTGGCCGGCAATCCCTTGCCAACGAGATCGCCGAACCGCTTCGCGATGTACTGAAGCAGCATGAGCGACGTCAGCGCCGTCGACGCGAACAGGAACGGGCCGACGTGCTCCTTGAGGACGTATCTGCCGATTATCTTCACGCGGCTCGCCGGAAGTACATGCAGGCTCACAATATACCCGCCAGGGCCTTCGCGGTGCCGAAGGCGGCGTTGGCACGGATGCGAAGGGTCCGCTCGTGAGAATCTCTGCGTGCCTGCTAGTGCTGGCGATCAGTGCCTGCGACCGGCTTCCCGGGTTCGGAGCTGGGCCGAAAACCGCCTTCGACGGGGATAGCGCTCTCGCGTTCGCGCGTGCGCAGGTCGACTTCGGGCCACGCGTCCCGGGCACCGCCAGCCATCGGAGCGCGGGAGACTGGATCGTCGAACGGATGCGCGAGCGCGCCGACACCGTCGTGATTCAGGAGTGGACGCACGTCACGCGCGGCGGGAGGCAGCTCCCGATGCGAAATATCCTGGCGCGCTTTCGCCCGGAGCTGGCGCAGCGCGTCCTGTACATCACCCATTGGGACACCAGGCCAACCGCGGAAAGCGATCGGAACCTGGGTGCGCGCGGCCGCCCGATACCCGGCGCCAATGATGGCGCGTCCGGCGTGGGGATGCTCGTGGCCCTCGCGAGCGCGCTGCGGAAGACGCCCCCGGTCGTAGGCGTGGACCTGCTCTTCGTCGACGGCGAGGATTACGGGACCTTCGAGAATCCCGTCGAGGACACGACGAAGAACCGCGATGTGCTGATCGGCTCCCGGCATTTCGCCAGCACGATGGCGGAGACCTACAAGCCGATGTTCGGCGTGGTGTGGGACATGATCGGCGACGCCTTCCTGCAGATTTATCAGGAAGGGCATTCAGTGCGTGCCGCGCCCGAAGTGGTGGCTCGGGTCTGGGGAGCCGCGCGCGAGCTTGGCTACGACGAATACTTCCTGTCGCAGACGACGGGTGGAATTACCGACGATCATGTGCCCTTCATTCGGAAAGGACTCCGGGTCATCGACGTCATCGACATCGACTATTGCCTCGACGGGGGCACGGCGTGTGGCGGAGATCCGAGCCGGAACCTGCACCACACGCACGAGGATACGATCGACAAGATCAGTGCGGAGAGCCTGCAGGTCGTAGGGGATGTGGCCCTGACCTTGGTCACTCGTTAGACGATCCGAGCCGCGTGAAACGGGTAGCGCGGGCGTTCGAACGATGCCCGAGCCGCCGCGATCATGATGTAGTTACGGGGAGTGGCCACCTCCAACGAACGAAAGGCGCTCTGGTTTCTCGCCCTCGTCGCCTTGTCTGGCAGTGGCGTGCGCATGTGCCGAACGGCCAGACCGGCGTCGGAGGCGGAGGCAGTAGCGGCACTCGACCGTCAGCTTTCCAGGCTCGATTCGGTGCGCGACACGCCGCGCGACAAGCAGCGTCAGAAACGCGGTTCGCGGTCCACGAAAACGCCCGTGTCACAGCAGGCGAAGCTGGCAGGTCCCATCGATCTCGATCGAGCCGACTCGGCCACGATGGAGTCGCTGCCGGGCATCGGTCCGGCGCTGGCCACGCGCATCATCGCCAACCGCGATTCGGGCGGTCCGTTCGGCAGCCTCGAGGCCCTGTGTGATGTACGTGGCATCGGTCCCGGCCTGATCAGAAAACTCGATTCGCTGGTGACTTTCACGG
>JBOHTL010000397.1:0-2432 GCA_050733735.1 Gemmatimonadaceae bacterium | reverse complement strand
GCGCGTGCTCGTGAACGCCGCGGGCCCCTGGAGCGATTCGATGACCGAGCGTTCCGGAAGCGGTGGCGTCGCCAACAAGGTTCGCGGCAGCAAGGGCGCGCACATCTCCGTGCGCCGCGAGCGTGTGGGGAATCGCGACGCGATCACGCTCGTGCATCCCGCGGACGGCCGCGTCATGTTCGCGCTCCCGGCTGGGACGCATACGATCATCGGAACGACGGACACCTTTACCGACGCGTCCCCTGATGAGGTGCGCGCCAGCGAATCCGATCTCGCGTACCTGCTCGACGCGGCCAACGCGTACTTCCCCGACGCGCACCTGACACGCGACGACGTCATCGCGGCATGGGCGGGCATTCGTCCGCTCGTTCCGACGACAGGCTCGTCAGTGGCCGCGTCGCGGGAGCACGCCGTCACGCGCATCGAAGGCGTGGTGACGATCACCGGCGGCAAGCTCACGACCTATCGCGTCATGGGCGAGGATGTGGTGGACGCGGCGCGTGAGCTCCTTCGGATGCCGCGCCGCCGGGCGACGACGGCCTCGCGTCCTCTTCCCGACTCGACGATTCCGCTCGTGGATCCCGGCCGCGAGGTCGAAGTCGGCCTGCCCTATCGTATGGATCAGCTGCGCGTCAGCGTCGAGCACGAGCTGGCGTGTACGCTCGGTGATCTCCTCATCCGTCGCACGCACGTCGCGTACGAGACGCGCGACAGTGGCCGCGCCGCCGCCCGCCGGGTCGCCGACTCCGTCGCGCCGATGCTCGCCTGGGATGCCGGCGCGAAGGAGCGGGAAATTGCGCGTTATGACGCTGAAGTGGCGAGGATCTTCAGCGTGGACGACTGGAACGTTTAGACCGGCATGTCATCGTGTATCGTCTGCAGCTCGACGACTTTCAGTCTCCGTGTCATCGCCGGCAGACGCAGCACGATCTGGTCGCCGACGCACTTGCCGAGCAGCGCGCGACCGATCGGCGACGCCATGGTGACGTGACCTTCCTCGAACTCGAGCGCGTCGCCGAAGACGAGGTGGTACACCTCCTTCTCCTTCGTCTTCTCGTCCTGCACCACCACGCGCGAGCCAAGCCCGACCTTGTCGGACGGAATCTGGGCGGTGTCGATCGAGGACAGTTTGCTGAGACGCTGACGCAGCTGACCGAGCCGCGCCTGGACGAACTGCTGCCGCTCGAGCGCCGCTTTGTACTCGCTGTTCTCGCGCAGGTCGCCCAGCTCGACGGCCTTCCGGATCTCGTTCGGCAGGACGACGTTGAGCTCGTGCTGCAATTTCTCGACTTCCTCGCCGAGCTTCTTCTTGAGTTCTTCGATCATGTGGCGACCGCCGGAGACAAAAAAAGGGAAGCGCCCGACTGGGTACAGCCGGGCGCCGGCAGGCATATGAATGCTCCCTCATTGTATGTGGGCGTTCGGCTGGAGTCCAGAGCCGTAGCGGCCGCGGCGTGATCGACGTCGCGACGCACGACGACGTCACGCGGCTGCGGATGTGGACGCGTCGCAGCGCGGCCGTCGGCTACGACGTCAGCGCGTATCTGGTGCGCGGTGTGCTGATCGACACCGGTTTCCATCATGTCGAGGGCGATCTCATCCGGGCGCTCACGAGACATCGCGCTCGCGGAGCGATCGTGACCCACTGGCACGAGGACCATGCGGGCAACGCACCCATGCTCGCGGAAGTCCTGCCGATGTGGATGCCGCTCGGCACGGAAGCCAAGCTGCGCGAACGTCCGCAGATCAGGTTCTACCGGCACTTCACCTGGGGTCGTCCGTATCCGCTCCGCAATGCGCTCGAGCCCTTCGACTTCGCCCCGCTACTTGCGATCGCGATGCCCGGGCATTCGGCGGATCATCATGTCGTCTTCGATCCGGAGACGGCCACGCTGTTTTCCGCCGATCTCTGGCTCGGCGTCCGCGTGCGCGTCGTCGGCGCGGACGAGAACCCTTATGACATACTCAGGAGTCTGGACCGGGCGATCGAGCTCGCTCCTCGGCGCATGTTCGACGCGCATCGCGGGCTGGTTGAGAATCCAGTGGTCGCGCTTCGCGCCAAGAAACAGTGGTTGGAGACGACGGTCGCGGACATCGAGCAGCGCCTCGATGCCGGCGATACCGAAGACGACATCCTCCGGTCACTCCTCGGCGGCGAAGAGCTGGCCGGCTACTTGAGCCAGGGCGAGTACTCCCGGCGCAACCTGGTGCGCGCCGTCAGACTCTCTCGTGCGCAGCCAACAGACTAGATCCGAATTGTCCGAAGGAGTCCGAATGGATCCGGTGTAGTTCAACCTTCAGTTCACGGGGCCGGTGAGAAGGTGGTTGAACGACTCGGAATGATTCGGATTCATTCGGGAAATTCGGATCAAGGTAGTTGTTTGCGTCGACGACGCCTACCTGTGCATGGGAAGGAATGAATCCGTCTCCTC
>JBOHTL010000396.1:0-9702 GCA_050733735.1 Gemmatimonadaceae bacterium | reverse complement strand
GCGCTCTACAATCCGGTTCGTCGCGCCAACTTCACCGTCGCCGAGACACGAGTCGGACAGCGCACCGACTACGATCGCCTCACGCTGACGGTCGAGACCAACGGCACGATCTCGCCGGAAGAAGCGGTGAGCTACGCGGCCGCACTCGCACAGACGCACTTCCAGTACTTCGTGGAGTTCGGAACGCACGCATCGGCGCCGCTCGGGCTCGCGATGGAGCAGGGTGACGGCGACGCCGGCAAGATGGCCTCGAAGCTGCGCACGCCAATCGACGATCTCGAATTGTCGGTCCGTTCGGTGAATTCGTTGAAGAACTCGAATATCCGTACGCTCGGGGACCTGGTGCGGCAGACCGAGAGTCAGATTCTGCAGGTCAAGAACTTCGGCAAGAAGTCGCTCCAGGAGATCGCCGATCTGCTCGAGCGTGAACGGCTCAATTTCGGGATGCGGTTCGAAGAGGCAGACGGTGGGCTGCGCGTGCTCGATTGGGGCACACCGCCGAGTCAGGCCGCGGCGGCTGCGCCTGACGACATGGAGGAGGAGTAAGACAATGGCTCGGCATCGTCACGCGGGGCGTCAGCTTCGCCGCACCAGCGAGCAACGGCTCGCGCTGCTGCGAAACCTGGCGACGTCGCTGATCGAGAACGGCGCCCTCGAGACCACCGAGGCGAAAGCCAAGGAGCTCCGGCCGTTCGTCGAAAAACTGATTTCCAAGGCCAAGACCGGCACGCTGCATTCGCGGCGCCTCGCCGGTCGGCACATCCAGAAGCGTGAAGCGGCGGACAAGCTGTTCCGCGAGATCGGACCACGGTACGCCAAGCGTCCGGGCGGCTACACGCGCATTCTCAAGACCCGGCACCGCAAGGGCGATGGCGCCGAGATGGCGCGCATCGAGCTGGTGGAGGACTAACCCGATGGCTATCGATCGCAGCCGCTGCTACGTCTGTAAGAAGGGCGTCGCGTTCGGCAACAACGTTTCGCACGCGAACAACAAGACACGCCGCACCTGGAAGCCGAACCTCCAGGTCGCGCGCGTGCTTGGGCCGGATGGCAAAATCATCAAGGTGAAGGTTTGCACGAGCTGCCTGAACGCCGGCAAGATCAAGCGGGCACCGAGAGGCGCCGCGGTCGCGTGATCCTGGCGCTGACTGCGCACCTGGACGAGGGGAGCTTCGGGCTCCCCTTTTTCATAAGCAAATGCCGACCGCGCTCATAACGGGAATTACCGGCCAGGACGGGTCGTACCTCGCCGAGTTTCTGCTCGAGAAGGGATATCGCGTCGTCGGCGTCGTGCGTCGCAGCTCGACGACGCCCTATGAGCGCATCGGACATCTCGTCGACCGCGTCGAGCTCGTGTCCGCGGATCTGCTGGACCAGACATCACTGACCGACGCCGTCCACGATACGCGGCCGGACGAGATCTACAATCTTGCGGCACAGAGCTTCGTGCAGGCGTCCTGGCCGCAGCCGGTGCTCACCGGCGAGTTCACCGCGCTGGGCGTCACGCGCGTGCTGGAAGCCATGAAGAAGGCGGCGCCGCGCGCGCGCTTCTATCAGGCGAGCTCCAGCGAGATGTTCGGTCGCGTCTATGAATCGCCGCAGCGCGAGTCGACGCCGTTCTACCCACGCAGTCCGTATGGCGTGGCCAAAGTCTATGGCCACTGGATCACGGTGAATTACCGCGAGAGCTTCGGCCTGTACGCGGTGTCCGGCATTCTGTTCAACCATGAGAGCCCGCGCCGAGGCACCGAGTTCGTCACACGCAAGATCACGGACGCCGTCGCGCGTATCAAGCTGGGCCACCAGCAGGAAGTGCGGCTTGGAAACCTCGAGGCGCGCCGCGACTGGGGCTTTGCCGGCGACTACGTCGAGGCCATGTGGATGATGCTGCAGCAGGACCAGCCCGACGACTACGTGATCGGCACGGGTGAGACCTGGTCGGTCCGCGAATTGTGCGAGGTCGCCTTCACCTACGCGGACCTCGACTGGCGCAAGCACGTCGTACAGGATCCCAGGTTCTTCCGGCCGGCCGAGGTGGACCTGCTCGTCGCGGACGCCAGCAAGGCTCGCGGGAAGCTCGGCTGGACACCGAAGGTGACCTTCAAGCAGCTGGTCCACATGATGGTGGACGCCGACCTCGAGCGTCACCGGACCTCGAGCTGATCGCGTCGATGTCGCGACGGGTGCTCATCACGGGCGGCGCAGGCTTCGTCGGGCAGTGGCTGTCGCGCGCGATGCTGCAGCGGGGATGGAAGGTGTTCGCGGGCACGGTGGACGGGCCACCGTCAGGGGCGGTGCTCAGCGACGAAGAGAAGCGCGCCGTCTGCTGGACACCACTGGACGTCGTCTCCGACGAGAGCGTCGCGGCGGCGGTCTCGCTGAGCTCACCCGACTGGGTCGTTCATCTCGCCGGAATCGCCTTTGCGCCCGAAGCCAACGCTTCGCCGGTGCGCGCCTTCGAGATCAATGCGCTCGGCGCCATGCGCCTGCTCGGCGCGCTGCAGGGCAGCGCCGCCCGCGTTCTGGTGGTCGGCAGCGCCGAGGAGTACGGTGCGCAGGAGGCGTCGTCGTATCCCATCAGCGAATCCGCCGCCCTGCGGCCGCTCACGCCGTACGCCGCCGCGAAAGCAGCGCAGGAGCTCATCGCGCTGCAGATTCAGCGCAGCGCCGGTCTCGACGTGATCTGCACGCGCAGTTTCAATCATTCGGGCGTCGGCCATGGCGACCGCTATCTCGTGCCGACGCTGGTGCGGCGCGTTCGCGAGCTTCCTCGCGCCGGCGGCGCACTGCGCATCGGCAACGGCGATGTCATTCGCGACTACTCCCACGTCGCCGACGTCGTGAACGCCTATCTTCTCCTGCTGGAGCGTGGCAAGCAGGGCGAGGTCTACAACGTGTGCAGCGGGAAAGGGATGCGGGTCCGCGAGATCGCCGAGCGTGTCTTGAAGCGCGCGGGCGTGTCGGCCGAGATTTCGAGCGACACGGCGCTGCTCCGTCCCATCGACGTGCCGATTCTCATCGGGGAGAACTCGAAGTTGCGGGCCACAGGCTGGGAGCCGACGCGTACCATCGACGACATCATTGACGATCTGATTCATGCCGCGACGCCCTGACCTGCATCGCATTCTCGTGATCGGCTCGGGTCCGATCGTGATCGGCCAGGCCGCGGAATTCGACTATTCGGGAACGCAGGCCGCGCGCGCGCTGCGTGAGGAAGGGTACGAGGTCATCCTCGTGAACTCCAATCCGGCGACGATCATGACCGATCCGGAGGTCGCGGATCGAACGTACATCGAGCCGGTCACGCCCGAGTTCGTCGAGCTGATCATCGAAAAGGAGAAGCCGGACGCTCTGCTCCCCACGGTCGGAGGTCAGACGGCATTGAATGTCGCGATGGCGCTCGCGGAGTCGGGCGCGCTCGCGCGTCACGACGTGGAACTGATCGGCGCCAACGCACAGGCCATTGCCATCGCCGAGGACCGCAAGCTGTTCGGCGAGGCCATGAAGCGCATCGGGCTCGCGGTGGCGGAAGGCGGCATCGCGACATCGTTCGACGACGCGGAGGCCATCGTCGAGCGTACGGGTTTCCCCGCGATCATCCGCCCCTCGTTCACGCTCGGCGGAAGCGGCGGCGGCATCGCATACAACCGTGAAGAGTTCGAAGAGATCGTGCGTCGCGGACTCGACGAATCGCCGACGACCCAGATCCTGATCGAGCGCAGCGTGCTGGGGTGGAAGGAATTCGAGCTCGAGGTCATGCGCGACCACGACGACAACGTCGTGATCGTCTGCTCGATCGAGAACATCGATCCCATGGGCGTGCACACGGGAGACTCGATCACCGTCGCCCCGGCGATGACGCTCACCGATCGCGAGTATCAGACGATGCGCGACGCGGCGTGCGCGGTGATTCGCGAGGTGGGCGTCGCGGCGGGGGGATGTAACATCCAGTTCGCGGTGAATCCGGTCGACGGGGAGATGATCGTCATCGAGATGAATCCGCGCGTCTCACGCTCGTCGGCGCTCGCGTCGAAGGCCACCGGCTTTCCGATCGCGCGCATCGGGGCGAAGCTCGCCGTCGGATACCGGCTCGACGAGATTCCGAACGACATCACGAAGACCACGCCTGCCTCGTTCGAACCGGTGCTGGACTATGTGGTCGTGAAGGTGCCGCGCTTCGCTTTCGAGAAGTTCCCCAAGGCCAGTCCCTATCTCACGACGCAGATGAAGTCCGTCGGCGAGGCGATGGCGATCGGCCGCACCTTCAAGGAGGCCTTCCAGAAGGGAATCCGGGCACTCGAAGTTGGCCGTCCGGGATGGACCACGGCGGCACGTCCGGTGGACGACCGGCTTCCCGATGACACCGTGGAAGCGCTCCGGGGCGCGCTGCGCCAGCCGACCCCCGAGCGCATCTTTCAGGTGAAACGCGCGCTCGAGCGGGGCATCACCGTGCAGGAGCTGTACGAGCTGACCGCCATCGATCCCTGGTTCCTCGAGCAGCTGCGCGAGCTGGTCGAAGCGGAACGGTGGTACGGCGCCCTCGACACGCCTGGCGCGGAGGACATGCGGCGCATGAAGCGCTTCGGCTTCTCGGACGCCCAGCTCGGCGTCATTCGCGGCGAGTCGGAAACCGACGTCCGCGAGCGGCGGTGGACGCTCGGCATTCGCCCGGCGTACAAAATGGTGGATACGTGCGCGGGAGAGTTCCCGTCGTCGACGCCGTATCTGTACAGCAGCTACGACGAGGAAAGCGAGGCGCCCCGGTCCGGACGAAAATCGGTCGTGATTCTCGGCAGCGGCCCGAATCGCATCGGTCAGGGCGTCGAGTTCGACTACTGCTGCGTCCGCGCGGTGATGGCGCTCCGCGAGGTCGGGTACGAGACCATCATGGTCAACTCGAACCCCGAAACCGTCTCCACCGACTACGACACCTCCGACAAGCTGTATTTCGAGCCGCTGACCCTGGAGGACGTCCTCGAGATCGTGCACCGCGAGGAGCCGGTCGGCGTCATCGTGCAGCTGGGGGGTCAGACCCCGCTCAAGCTGACACGCGGGCTCGAGGCTGCTGGCGTGACGATTCTCGGCACGTCGCCCGACGCCATCGACATCGCGGAGGATCGCCGCCGCTTCGACACGATCGTTCGCACGCTGAAACTGATGCAGCCGCCGAACGGCACCGCGACGAGCGTCGAGGAGGCAGTGGAGGCGGCGGAAAGGATCGGATTTCCAGTGCTCGTCCGGCCGTCGTACGTGCTCGGGGGTCGGGCGATGCAGATCGTGTACGACACCGAGTCCCTGCGCGACTACTTCGCGACCGCCGCGCGGGTGTCCGAGGAACGTCCGGTGCTCATCGATCGCTTTCTCGAGGACGCCTTCGAGGCGGACGTCGACGCGATCAGCGACGGCGAGAACGTCGTCATCGGCGGGATCATGCAGCACATCGAGGACGCCGGCATCCACTCCGGCGATTCGGCGTGCGTGCTCCCGCCGTATCTCATCGGCGAAGCGGCGATGGACACGATGCGCGAACAGACCGTCGCACTCGCCAGGGCGCTGGGTGTCGTGGGCCTCATCAACGTCCAGTACGCGATCAAGAACGGCGTGGTGTACGTGCTGGAGGTGAACCCCCGAGCCAGCCGGACGATCCCATTCGTATCCAAGGCGATCGGCGTGCCTCTCGCTTCGCTCGCCGCGCGGGTCATGCTGGGTGAGACGCTCGCCGACGTGGGCCTGACCGAGGAGATCGTCCCGACCTACGTCTCGGTCAAAGAGGCCGTGTTCCCCTTCAACAAGTTCGCGGGCACCGATCCCATTCTCGGCCCCGAGATGAAATCCACGGGCGAGGTCATGGGGATCTCCGATTCCTTCGGGTGGAGCTTCGCCAAGGCGCAGCTCGCCGCGTCCAACGGGCTGCCGCTCGAGGGGAGCATCCTGATCACCGTGAACGAGCCGGACAAGGCGACGGTGACGCCGATCGCGCGTCGCTTCCAGGAGATGGGCTTCCGCGTGCTCGCGACGCCGGGAACGGCGCGCTACCTCCGCGCCCGCGGCATTCCGGTCACCTCCGTCTTCAAGGTGCATGAAGGCCGGCCCAACTGTCTCGACTACATCGTCAACGGCGACGTCCACCTGCTCATCAACACGCCGCTCGGGAAGCATGCGCAGTTCGACGACTACGTGCTCCGTGAGGCCGCGCTGCGGAACAAGGTGGCGTACACGACGACCATGTCCGCGGCGAACGCCGCCTGCGACGCCATTCTCGCCCTGCGCTCACGCAAGCCGAGCGTCAAGCCGCTCCAGGAGTGGCAGCGGGAGCTCGGAGCGCTCGCGTGAATCCGGACGTGTTCGTTCACGAATCTGCATATGTCGACGATGGCGCGGCGATCGGCGACGGCACGAAGGTCTGGCACTTCTGCCACGTCATGCCGGGCGCCGTGATCGGCGAGCGATGCAGCCTCGGTCAGAACGTGGTCGTCATGAACGGCGTCCGCATGGGCAACAACGTGAAGGTGCAGAACAACGTCTCGATCTACGAAGGGGTCGAGCTCGAGGACGACGTGTTCTGCGGGCCTTCGATGGTATTCACCAACGTGCTCAACCCGCGCAGCCACATATCCAGGAAGCGCGAATATCGCAGGACGCTGGTGCGTCGCGGCACGTCGATCGGCGCCAACGCCACCATCGTCTGCGGCGTGACACTCGGCGAGTACAGCTTCATCGGCGCTGGCGCGGTCGTCGCCAAGGATGTTCCTGCGTACGCCCTGATGGTCGGCGTGCCTGCGCGCCGCGTGGGATGGATGTGCCAGTGTGGCGAGGGTCTTCCGGATTCCGGAACCGGAACGTGCTCGGCGTGCGGCTCGTCGTTCGAACGCGCGGGCGACGGCCTTCGGCGGACGACATAGCTCAGCCATGACTCCATCCAGGGCCAGAGACACGGTGAAGGTCGCGCTCGTCGGCTGCGGCCGTATCAGCAGGAATCACTTCGAGGCTCTGCACAAGGTCGAGGGTCTGGAGCTGAGCGCGGTGTGCGACAGCATCCAGGACCGCGCGCGCGACGCCGGGGAAGAGCAGGGGGTGAAGTGGTTCGCCTCTTACGCGGACATGCTCAAATCCGCGGACGCCGATGCCGTCGCCATCTGTACGCCCTCGGGAATGCACGCCGCCCAGGGGATCGCGGCCGCGAAGGCCGGCAAGCATGTCATCACCGAGAAACCGATGGCCATCACCCTCGAACAGGCGGACGGCCTCGTCCAGGCCTGCGACGACGCGGACGTGCGGCTGTTCGTGGTGAAGCAGAACCGCCTCAATCCGTCGGTGCAGCTCCTCAAACGCGCCGTCGACAAGAACCGGTTCGGCCGCATCTATCTCGCGAACACCACGGTTCGGTGGAATCGGCCGCAGGACTACTACGACTCGGCGTCGTGGCGGGGGACCTGGGAGTTCGATGGCGGCGCATTCCTGAACCAGGCGTCACACTACGTCGATCTGATCCAGTGGCTCGTGGGGCCCGTGGAGAGTGTGGTCGCGAAGACCGCCACCCAGGCGCGGAAAATCGAAGCGGAGGACTCCGGCGTGGCGGTGCTCCGCTTCCGAAGCGGCGCGCTCGGCGTCATCGAAGTGAATGTCCTCACCTATCCGCGCAACTGGGAGGGCTCGATCACCATCATCGGCGAGAAGGGAACGGCCAAGATCGGTGGCACCGCGGTGAACAAGATCGAGCACTGGGCGTTCGCCGAATACGACGACGACGACAAGCTCGTCGAGGCCGCCCAGACCAACCCACCGAGCGTCTACGGGTTCGGCCACGAGGCGTATTATCGGAACGTGTTGTCGGTGCTCCAGGGTGACGCCCAACCCGAGACGGATGGTCGCGCCGGACGCAAGTCGCTCGAGCTCATCCTCGGCATTTACGAGTCGGCAAAAACGGGCCGCGACGTGCCTCTCCCCCTGCGCAGCACGCTATAATTGAACATGCCAGTTCCCCTGTTGGACCTGAAGGCCCAGCACGCCGGCATTCGTGATGAAGTCGTCGCCGCGATGATGGAGATCGTCGACGCCCAGACCTTCATTCTCGGGGAGGCCGTCGCGAAGCTCGAGGCGGATGTCGCGAGATTGTCACGGACCACGCACGCGATCGGCTGCGCGAGCGGAACGGACGCGCTGCTGCTCGCGTTTCGCGCGCTCGACATCGGTCGCGGCGACGAGATCATCACGTCGCCCTTCACGTTCTTCGCGACCGCGGGGACCATTCACAACGTCGGCGCGACACCGGTGTTCGTGGACATCGAGCCGAAGACCTTCAACATCGATCCTGCGGCGGCGAAAGCCGCGGTGAACTCGCGTTCGAAGGCGGTCGTCCCGGTGGACCTCTTCGGACAGATGGCCGCGATCGAATGTCTGCAGGAAATGATTCCGAACCTGCCCGTCGTCGAGGACGCCGCGCAGACCATCGGCGCGATGCGGCGGATCGGCGGAAAGCAGCGGATGGCCGGAGAGGTCGCCACGATCGGGACGTTCAGCTTCTTCCCGTCCAAGAATCTGGGCGGTTACGGGGACGGCGGGATGATGGTGACGCAGGACGACACCCTCGCCGAGCGTCTGCGTCGTCTGCGCGTCCACGGGGGGTTGAAGACCTACTATCACGACGAGGTCGGGTACAACAGCCGCCTCGACACTCTTCAGGCGGCCGTGCTGCGCGCCAAGTTGCCTCATCTGGAACGCTGGAGCGACAAACGCCGCGCGAACGCCGCGTACTACACGAGCGCATTGGCGGACGTCCCCGAAGTGACGCCACCGTTCATCGACCCACAGAACACCTCGATCTTCAACCAGTACACGCTGCGCGTGGAGCGTCGCGACGACCTCAAAGCGCACCTCGATGCGAAGAAGGTCGGGAATTCCATCTATTATCCGCTTCCGCTGCACCTGCAGCCCTGTTTCTCCTACCTGGGCTACAAGGCAGGTTCCTGCCCCGAGGCCGAGAAGGCGTCGCGCGAGGTGATCTCGATTCCGATCTACCCGGAGTTGACACGGCCGCAGCAGGATGAAGTGATTGACGCCATTCGCGCCTTCTACAACCACTAGGGCAGCATGTCGACGAAGGACGAGTTACTTCGAAAATTCGAACAGCGAACCGCGAAGGTCGGGGTCATCGGTCTTGGCTACGTTGGGCTTCCGCTCGCCGTCGAGTTCGCGCGCGCGGGGTTTCACGTGATCGGCTACGATGTCAGTGAGCGGGTCGTCGACCTGATCAACACGGGCCGATCGCACATCAAGGACGTCGCGGGAAGCGCGGTTGCGGCGCTGGTGAAGGAGGGTCGCCTCGAGGCGACTACGGACCCTGCGCGTCTGGCCGAAGTGGATGCCATCTCGATCGCCGTCCCCACACCCCTCGCGAAGACGCGCGATCCCGACATGTCGTACGTCGTCTCGGCCACGGACACCGTGGCGAGAAACGCGCGTCCGGGGCAGCTGATCGTGCTCGAGAGCACAACCTACCCGGGCACCACACGCGAGCTGCTGCAGCCGGCGATGGAAGCGCGCGACCTCGTCGTCGGCAGGGACGTCTTCCTGGCGTTCAGCCCGGAACGCGTCGACCCCGGCAACGAGAAGTACACCACGAAGAACACTCCGAAAGTCGTCGGTGGCATCACCCCGGCCTGCACGGACGTGGCGGTTGCCTTCTACTCGGCGTGCATCGAC
>JBOHTL010000395.1:0-6462 GCA_050733735.1 Gemmatimonadaceae bacterium | reverse complement strand
TGCCCGCAGCCGGAGCGTTGATCGTGCAGCTCTCCTCGCTGCCCACGTTCCAGGGACGACACACGAAATTATCGAATGTGAAATCGTTGCCGTTGAAGGCCGGCACAACGCCCGGAGCGAAGATGTGCATGTCGCTGTCACCGTCACCACCAGTCGTCACGACGGAGAACGAGGCGACCGTGCCATTCGACACGAACGCGTAATCCTTCCACTCCTCTTCGCCCACATTGGGAACCGTGACGGCTGCACCGTTCGCGAGGACCGGGGCCGCCTGGACGTCCGAGCTGCCCGTCACATTGGAGCCTTCGCCATTGTCCACCGTGGCCGTGATCTTTGCGGTGCCTTCGGCGAGTAGGGTCACCAGGCCGTTGGCGTCCACCGTGGCGACGTCTTGGTCGCTGCTCGACCACGCTGCGGTAGTACCGGGGATCTCGTTGCCCGAAGCGGCTTCGGACTCATGCGACATCTGCACGGTCTGCCCGATCGCGCGGAAGGGGTTGCCCGGCGTGACGTTCACTTTTGTCACCAGCGGCAAGCCGGAGACGGTAACCTGCGTCGAGCCGCTGACGCCTTCGCTCGTCGCCGTGATCGTCACGGTGCCGTCAGCCACGCCTGAGACGATGCCGTCGTCGTCGACTGTCGCGATGTCTTCGTTGCTCGAGCTCCACTCGACGTCGCGGGCGACGGCAGCCTCACCATCGGAACCCACGAGTGCCGCGTCGAGATCGACCGTCCCTTCCTGACGGATGCTCGCCGCCGGCGCCCCGACCGTGACGGTGCTGACGGGGAACTGAACATTGAGATCGAACGTCCCGGTTTGCCCACCAGCGCTGGCGCTGATGGTGACGTCGCCGCCGCCCACGGTGGTGACGAGTCCGTTCTGGTCCACCGTCGCCCTCGTATCGTCGGACGACGACCAGGTGACAGGGATGTCCACGAAGTTCCTCGCTGCATTCGCCGGCGCTCCGAGCAATTGCACGGTGATGCCGCGCGGAAGGTTGGTCGTCTGCGTTCCGATCGGAAGAACGATGACTTCGACCTTGGCGACGTCGCTTCCACCTGCTGGACCGGTGGAATCGTCGCATGCCGCAATGGCCACGAGGGCCGCTACTGCCGCGAGGGCACGCACGCGCGCGGCTGGTGTCGAGAATGAAAGAGTCATTGCACCTTGAGGATTGGGGTGATTCTGCCCATGGCAGCCCGCGAGGTCGCAACAACGTTTTCCGACCCCACGGAGGGTTCATGCGGACGCTGCCCAGCACGGCTTGCGGCCGCTTCGCGGGCGAGCCGGTCCGTCGAGTCCCGCGAACAGCGCGGCTCGGCAACATGTGCCGCGGCCGCCACTTTGACAACCCCAGCGATCCTGGAATGCAGATTTTCGCCGGTCGAGAGCGGTTACCCCAGCCGCCCTTAGGTGAAAACCTCGCGCTGCAGCTTCCGGGTGCGTCTCAGCTCGTACACCTGTCCGACCTCCCCGCCGATCAGGAAGATGAGCGCCGCGTAGTACACCCAGATCACCACGATGACGAGCGCCGCAATGGTGCCGGTATACAGAGTCGACGGGTTCACCGATACGATGATCCAGCGGAAGATCTGCTTGGCGAACTCGAACGCGAGACCGGAGAACACCGCCGCCAGCAACGCGGTCCGCGAACGCACCTTCCGCACGGGCAGGTATTTGTACAGCGCGAAGAACATCAGGGTGATGAACACGAACGCCAGAATCCGGGCGATCCAGAACTCCACGCCGGTCATCACGTCTTTGCGCAGGCCCAGCTCGATCAGGGCGTCCAGCCCGCGCGTCGTGGCGAGCGCGAGATACGAGGTCACCACGGTGCTCGCCACGAACAGCACGGTCGCCACCACGGTGATCTTCATGTCGAAGACCTTCCCCATGATGATCCCGCGCTCGTTCTCGATGTCGAAGACGTCCGCCAGCGCGGTGCGCACCGAACCAAAGAGGCGCGTGGAGAGCCACACGAAAAGCACGGCGCTCCAGATGGTGACCGACCCGCGCGTCGCGATCACGGAGTCGAGAAACGAGTGCACCCACTGCAATGTGCCGGCAGACTGCGCCGGCAGCAGACGGTCGATGAACTCGTACACCGCCGTCGATGGCGGCACGCGGGAGATCGCCGGCAGGAGGTAGGTCAGTCCGGTGACCAGGAGCAGGACGAAGGGAATGGCCGCGAGCAGGATGTTGAACGCGATCGCGCCGGCGAGGAACAGGACGTTGTCCTCTGCGCAGTTGTCCCAGACCCGCTTGAGGTAATCGCGGGAGGTCCAGCCGAGACTGACCCACCACGGCCGCTTGTCGGACATGGTGGCGTGCCGGTCAGACCGGAGGACGATCCTTCGGCGCCGCCGCCGTTGCCGCCGTGGTTTCGGCTGCCGCAGCTCTCGCGGCGCGCGCGTCACGCGCGACCTGCGCGCCCGCGTTGTAGGCCGCCTTCGTCTGCGCGAGACGGCGTTCGAGATCCGCCCGTGCCTGCTCGGCGGCCGCGCGTCCCGCCTCCACGGCGCGCTGCACCTGCTCCCGCTTGGTTTCGATCGCGTCGCGCGCCTCGGTGATCTTCTCCTCTACCCGCTGACGCGCCGCCGCGAAGCTGTCCTGCACGGCGTCGCCGGCATCGCCCACCGCCTCCTCGGCGGCCTGCTTCATCCGCCGCGCTCGGCGGCTGATGTTGCGCCGGGTGGCGTCACCCGACTGCGGCGCCAGCAGCAGAGCGATGCCGGCGCCCACCGCGAGGCCCAGAAAGAACGAAACAAGACCGCCGGAGCGTTTCTCGATGACGACGTAGGGAACGTCGTCTTCCTCGTCGTCGAATTCGTCGTCGTGGTGTCGGCGCATGCGGGTAATCTATTTCTTGCGGGTCGTCTTCGCCTTGGACGCGGCACTGGCGCCCGACTGCCTCGCGCCTCCGGCGCGTCCGTTCTCGGCGGGAGCACCCGCACTGCCCGCCCCGCGACTTCCGTCGACCAGGAGCGTCAGCTCGCGACGCACGTGCTCCGGCTGCATCCCCAACATCTTGGCGGTGCGCTCCAGATCACCGTTCGTGTTCGCGAAGGTGCGCAGCACCAGCTGCCGCTGCGCGTCCGCCAGCGACGAGCCGACGTTGATCGTCACGCTGTTGGGGACGTCGGCCGTCTTGAGGTGGCGCGGCATGAGATCCGACAACTGGATCCTGTCGCCGCGCGCCATGATCACGCCGCGCTCGATGGTGTTCTTCAGCTCGCGCACGTTGCCCGGCCAGTGATAGCTGAGCACCCATTGCCAGGCATCATCGGTGAACGCGCTGAGCTTCTTGCCATTCTGGGTCGAGAACCGCTCCAGAAACTCCGACGCCAGCAACTGCACGTCATCGGTGCGCTCGCGCAGCGGCGGCAGCGCCAGCTCGACCACCGCGAGGCGGTAGTACAGGTCCTCACGCATCTCGCCGTCGGCCAGCGCCTTCTCGAGGTTCCTGTTCGTCGCCGCCACGACCCGGATGTCGACGTCGATCTCCTTCCGGCCGCCGAGCCGACGCACCTGCCTGCTCTCGAGCGCTCGGAGCAGCTTCACCTGGATGTCGGGCGACATCTCCGCGACTTCGTCGAGGAAGATCGTGCCGCCATCAGCGAGCTCGAAGGCGCCCTGCTTTTCGTTCGTGCTTCCCGTGAAGGCGCCCTTCTCATGACCGAACAACTCGTTCTCGAGAATCTCCTTGGGCAGCGCGGCGCAGTTCAGCGCGAAGAACGGTCCCTTGGCGCGGTCGCTCTTCGTGTGGAGCGCCCGTGCCACCAGCTCCTTGCCCGTGCCGGATTCCCCGAGGATCAGCACGGACGCGCTGGAAGGAGCCACCGCGTCGATGATTTGATACACCTGACGCATCTGCTCGGACTGCCCGGTCAGCTCGCCGTAGTGGGTGAGGCCCTCGAGCTTGGCGGAGAGCTGCTGGTTCTGCACCTGTACCGCAAACTGCTCCATCAGCTTCGGAATCTGCGCCTTGAGCTTGTTGAGCCGTTCGGCGTTGAGTGGTTTCTCGATGTAGTCCGCGGCGCCTTCCTTCATGGCTTCGATGGCCAGCTCGGTGGATCCCTGACCGGTGATCATGATGAACTCGGTGGGAATCTTTCGCTCGCGGATCGATTTCAGGAGAGCGATGCCGTCGAGCTTCGGCATCTTGAGGTCGGCGAGAACGACGCCGAAGCGCTCGTTCTGCAGGTGCTCGAGCGCTTTCTGTCCGTCCGACGCCACTTCGACTTCGTATCCGGCGTCGGTGAGAATGGCGCTGAGGCCGTTCGCGATCGCCGCTTCGTCGTCGGCGATCAGGATGCGGCCATGAGGCTTCGATTCAGTGCGTGGTGCCATGGAATCAGGTTCCTGGAAAGACCATGAGGAGATCACTGGCGTCGCTGTCGCGATCCGCTCTCTGAATAAGGATGTTTTGCTCCGCGAGGGAAGCAGCGATCGCGGCGTCCAGGCTGCAGGTCTCAGCGGACTCGTGCGAAAAACGGACCACTGTGACGGAGGTTCCTTCCGGCCGACAGGAACCGCCCTTTTCCGCCAACAGGAGGAGCCCCGCCCCGATTCCGAGGCGCACGGCCTCGGCCGATGCCGCCGTCGGCATCTGCCGTTCCCATCCCGACACCGACATCCGTATGCCGTCGGCGTGCGCCGCCGGAACGAGCAGCGTCGCCAGATGCCGCAGCGTCAGCGCGACGTCCACCTCGCTGCCACGCTTGTGCGGCCGCGTGAGGAAGACCAGCGCTTCGGTGCGCTCGATGAGCGTCTCGAGCTGGCTTCCCGCGGCCGTCGCAAATTCCGCGAGGTCACCTGCCGCCATTCCCTCCCTGCGGGACCGGGATTTCACGACTTCGAGATTCAGCGACACGCCGTTCAGGCTGTCCTTTATCTCGTGGGCTGCCTTGTCGACCACGGTTTGCAGCGTTCGCAGCCAATGAACCTCGAGGTCGTCCATTCTCGCGCCGGCCCGGAAAAGCAGGTTCCGAATTTACGGGATAACAACGGGGATACGTGACGGAATTTGATCGGAAGATGAACGATCCTGCTTTTATCCCGCAGATCCGGAATTGTCTTTCTGGCCCGGCGCGACCATCGCTGAAGCTAGTCGCTGAGGGATGTGTCGTCCGGCGCCGCGGCGACGGTGACGTGACCTTCAGCGGGCTGCGGTCGGTGCTGTGCCGGCGGCTTGACGTACTTCGCGACGTGTTTCGCGGTGTCGCCGATCGCGAGCTGCTCGAAGAGAAATCCGAACTTCCTGTCGTACGCCTGGCCGAGCTTCGCCTTCACGTCGTTCGGGATGTCCCAGATCTGCTGCTTGAATGGTCCGAGCGCCTTCTTGCGGGTCTTGTAGAAGAACTGTTCGTCCGAATCGGACGATTTGCGCTCGTCCTTCGCGTTGACGCGCAGCCACTCGTAGATCTCGTTGCGCAGGGCGGATGGCAGTGCGTCGTACAGCATGGTCTGGAAATTCGTCGCGAGATGGATCTCGGCGGTCTCGCGCTGCGGGAAGCTGTTGAACGACGCATCCGCCAGCGTCGAGGCGCCATGTTGCACCGCGCCGGCGAGATGGTACTCCTCCCTGGCGACGGTGGATAGGCGCTCGAGGGTGTCGAGGTCGAGCTGCACATCGGCGATGCTGCCGTCGGCGAGGACGACGCCGCCGTGCGACGTTCCGGACTGCACGCTGATCTTGGAGAGACCAGCCATCCGCTTCGGGAGCGCGCGAATGAAGCCGTCCATGAAAGCGCGCAGCTCGGGTTCCGTCGAGTTCTCGGTGCCGACCTCGCCGATCTCGCCACCCGCGGAGATCGTCACGCCCTTCGGTTCGACCTCGCGAACGGTCCGGAGAATGTCGATCCCCACTTCGTAATTGGGGCGCTGCTGCTCTTCGAGCGTCTTCTGACTCAGATCGACGAGCGTCGACGTGTCGATGTCGATGTTGTAGAAGCCCGCCGCGACCGCTTCGCGAACGAGCTGCTTCACCGCGTCGACCTCCGTCTTCGGGTCCGCCTTCCATTTCTTGGAGTTGACCTGGAAGTGATCGCCCTGGATGAAGACCGGTCCGCGGAACCCTTCACGCAGCGCCGCGGCAAGCATCACGCTGACGTACTCCGCGGGGCGTTGTTCGGTGTAGCCGATCTCGGAGCGTGCAATCTCGAGGATGAAGGCGCCCGCGCTCATCCTGATCGCGGTGCGGAAAATCGAGCGACCGGTGTCGTATGACAGGCCGCGCACGTTGATGGCCGGAACGGTGAAGCCGCGAATCTCTCCGCGACCGCGCGCCATGTAGAGATCGTGAATCGACGCGGCCCGCACGCCGACGCTCTGGCCGATTTCCCGGAGGAGCCAGCGCGCATACTCCTTCTCGTCCCTGGAGCCGAACACCGCTGCGCGCGCCAGCTGGTCCATCCGCTCCGACTTGAGCGGGGCCTCGTCGTTCACGGTGACGCGTCCGT
>JBOHTL010000394.1:0-3322 GCA_050733735.1 Gemmatimonadaceae bacterium | reverse complement strand
TGGCGCAGCTCCGTCATGCGCCGCTCGCCGTCGCGGAGCAGACTCTCCTGTTCCTGCAGCCGTTGCTGCTTCAGATGCAGGTCGACGAAGACTGCCACCTTGGCGCGCAGCACGTCGGGCTGGAACGGTTTCGAGATGTAGTCCACCGCGCCGACCTGGTAGCCGTGGAAGACATACTCCTCTTCCTTGCTGATCGCGGTGAGGAAGATGATCGGGATGTATCGCGTGCGTTCGCGCGACTTGATCAGCTGCGCCGTCTCGAACCCGTTCATTCCCGGCATCTGGACGTCGAGCAGCACCACCGCGACTTCGTGACGGAGGAGCATGCGCAGCGCTTCCTCGCCGGAGTGCGCCTTGATGAGCTTCTGGCCCAGCGGTTCGAGGATGGCTTCGAGGGCGAGCAGGTTCTCGGGCCTGTCGTCGACGATCAGGATCTCGACCTGATCGCGGACGGCGAACACCGAGCGCGGAGTGGTGGGCGCGACGGACGTCATCCGGTGTTCGCGGCTCCGGCGACGGTCGGCAGCGTGGTCAGGAACGACGCGATTCTCTCGAGCGCAAAGACGCGAGCCGTCGGGACGCGCCGCAGCGCGGCGCGCGGCATGGTCGGCGCCTCGGCAGTCTCGGGATCCTGCACGATCGGCATTCCCCCGGCATCGGCGATGCGGCGCAGTCCTTCGGCGCCGTCGGCGTTGGAGCCCGTCAGCACGATGCCGACGGTCCGATGGCCATATGCATCCACCGCGCTCATGAGTGCCACGTCGATGGACGGTCGGCTGTACCGCACGGGCGCCTCCGTCGACAGAGAGAAGTGACCCTGCTCGATGAGCACGTGATAGTCGGCAGGCGCCACGAAAATCTTTCCCGCCTCCACGAGGGCCTTGTCCTCGATCTCGCAGACACGAAGCGGAGTCTGCTCTTGCAGGATTCGCGCAAGAAGCGCGTCCGAGCTGCGGTGGCGGTGCTGGACGATGGCGATGGGGAGCCTGAGACCCCTCGGCAGCCTGCCCACCAGCGTTCGCAACGCCGAGAGCCCTCCCCAGGACGCGCCGACGACCGCGAGCTCGTATCCCAACGTCTTCTCGCGCCCGCCATCATCTGACCTTCCGGTAGATCTTTTCACTCGGGTCCATCCGTTCGTAGCACGACTCGTACTTCGAGAACTTCAGAGACTCTTTGCTGCCAAGGCAGAGCACGCCAAGACGCACCAAACTGTCGTAGAAGAGCGAATGCACACGGTTCTGGAGATCCTTGTCGAAATAGATGAGCACGTTGCGGCAGAAGATCACGTTGAACTCCGCGAACGACCGATCCGTGACCAGGTTGTGCTGCGCAAAAACGACGTTGCGCACCAGTCGCTGGTCGAAGAGCGCGCCGTCGTATTTGGCCGTGTAGTACTCCGAGAACGAGCGCGTGCCGCCGGCGCGGATGTAGTTCTCCGTGTACTCCTGCATGCGCTCGAGCGGAAAAATTCCGCGGCGGGCGTGCTGCAGGACCACGTCGTTGATGTCGGTCGCGTAGATGCGCGAGCGATCGTACAGTCCCGCTTCCTGCAGCATGATCGCGACCGAGTAGACCTCCTCACCGGTCGAACACCCCGCGTGCCAGATTCGGATGAAGGGGTACGTCCGCAACAGCGGGATCACGGTCTCGCGAAAGGCGACGTAGAAGAGCGGATCGCGGAACATCGCGGTCACGTTGACCGAGAGGTCGAGGAGCAGACGCTCCATCGCGTCCGGATCGTGAAGGACGCGCGCCTGCAGCTCGGACAGGTTGTTCAGGCGCTCCGCCTCGACCCGCTTCCACAGCCGCCTGCGAATCGACGCGTATGCGTACGACCGGAAATCGAAGCCGTATTGCCGGAAGACGCCCTCGAGCAGCAGCTCGATCTCGAGTCGCTCCAGATCGGGATCGTACCCCGTCGGAGGCCCCGGCATCGTCGGGCCCCCCCCCCCGGGCTCATCATGCTGGATGAGCTGCGGTGGGGTGATTCTCTCCTCATCCGTCAGCGATACAGCCATACCCGCATGAGGCTCAGGAGCTGTTCGGTGTCGACGGGCTTCGTGATGTAGTCCGAGGCGCCGGCAGCGATGCAACGTTCGCGATCGCCCTTCATCGCTTTCGCCGTGAGGGCGATGATCGGCAGCGTGGAGAACCGCGCATCCTCGCGGACGGCGCGCGTCGTCTCGAAGCCGTCCATCTCCGGCATCATGATATCCATGAGCACGATGTCGTATGCGGGCTGCTGGTCGAGCTTGCCGATGGCGTCCTTGCCGTTCTCGACGAAGTCGACGAGCATGCCGTGGTCCTCCAGGACGCTCGTGAGCGAGAAGATGTTACGCACGTCGTCGTCGACGATGAGCACCCGCTTGCCCGCGAACACCGCGTCCTGGTTGTGCAGGCGCTCGAGCATGCGGCGCTTCTGCTCCGGCAGCTTCTTCTCGACGCGGTGCAGGAACAGCGCCGTCTCGTCCAGCAGCCGTTCCGGCGACTTCACGTCCTTCACGATGATCGTCTCGGCGAGCTTCCGCAGACGCGTCTCGTCCGTCTGGGACAGATCGCGCCCCGTGTAGATGATGATCGGCAGATCGCGCTGCGCGGGATCCGATTTCACCGTCTCGAGCAGCTGGAAGCCGTCGGTGGGACCACGGAGCCCGAGATCGAGCACCACGCAGTCGTAGTGCTTCTGCGAGAGTTCCCGGAGCGCTTCGTCCGCCGACGACACGGTCGTGATCTCGACGTCCTCGTGCGCGATGAGCTCGATCATCGCCTGGCGCTGCTGCTCGTCGTCCTCGACGACCAGCAGTCGCTTGACCTGCTGGTCGATGAACTGCGTGATGCGCGAGAACGAATCGTCCAGCGCCTCGCGGGTGACCGGCTTCTCGAGGTAGGCGATCGCGCCCGCCTTGAGGCCGGCCTGCCGCTCGCGAACGCCGCTGATGATGTGCACCGGGATGTGTCGGGTGTCCGGGTGGTGCTTCAGCCGGTCCAGCACGGTCCAGCCGTCGAGACCGGGCAGATCGATGTCCAGCGTGACCGCGTCGGGTTTGTACGCATGCGCGATGCGCAGTCCCGATTCGCCGTCCAGCGCGACGAGCCCCTTGAAGTCCTTCTCGCGCGCCATGTCGAGCAGAATCTTCGCGAAATTCGCGTCGTTCTCGATGATGAGGACCACGCGATCGCTCGGCGCGAGGGTATCGCGATCGTCGTCGAACCCGTCCGGCCGCGGCAGATCGTCGTCCGACGCGGGCATCGTGGCGACGTCCGTGTCACCCGCATCCTCCTGCCACTCGGAGCGGGCAGGCTCCGCCGTGTTCTCGGC
>JBOHTL010000393.1:0-4581 GCA_050733735.1 Gemmatimonadaceae bacterium | reverse complement strand
GCATCGCGCAACGTCACTTACTCGATCGGCGAGTACTTGAAGGCCACGATGTCCCTGTTTCCCGGCGTGATCGTGGCATCGAACCGTGTGCTGCGACCCGCGGGAACGGTCACCTGAACATCCTTCGACGTGACCGGCTGTCCAGCGGTGTTCAGGAATTCGACCTTCAGCGTCACATCTTTGTCCGCAGTACCGGTGTTCTGAATGGTGCCGGCGACGAGGGCCTTTTCGGCGTTCGTGGAGAACTCGGTGAGAGTGACCTTCAGCGTGAGCTTCTCGCGCCGCTCATTCACCGTCACGGCGGAATCAGTGAACGCCGTCTCGAACTTGAAGAGCGAGTCGAGCTGCGCCGCGGTCATACGTGGACCAGCGCCGGTTTTGGTGGTCGTCGCCTTGGTCTTCGTCGACTTGCTGGCAGGCGCCTTCGATGCCGCAGACCGCTGATCGCGGGCCCGCTTCGCGATGCCCGCGTAGGACATCACCAGGAGCTGCAGGTTGTCGGCGTTGTTCGGCTCGACCGAGACGAGACGATGGGCAATGGGCCGCGCCGCATCGAACTGCTCGCTGTTCACGAGCATGATGGCGAGGTTCGAAAGCGCGTCGCGGTGGTAGGGGTTCTTCTCGACCGCCGCGCGGAACAGCGTCGTCGCGTCGCGCTCCATCTCCGCGCGCGCCATGCAAACGCCCGCGTTCATGATCTGGGCGTACGACAGTGACGCAGGGCTGGTGAGCTCTGCCTGGTACATGCTGCGGAGAGCGGCTGTGTCCCCCGACGCAATCATGACTCGGCACATGCCCGCGCGTGCGTTGGGGAGCGTTTCACCAGCCGCGGTGTCGCTGAGAATCTCCTGGAACGCGTTGCGCGCGACCTCTACGTACGGCCGCTTCGCGGCGCCGTCCGCGGCGGCCTCGGCGGAATCAGCAGCGAGGTTGCCCAGCGACACCAGGCTGTGCCTGCGGATCTCCGCGTATGTGGTGTCCGTCGCGGCCACCTCGATGGCCTTGCGATAGAGGGCGAACGCGTCGCTCGCGCGCTCGCGCTTCTGCATGATCTGGCCCTTGATGACGTATCCGTACGGCCCGTGCGGATTCAGCATGATCGCGCGATCCGCGACCTGTGCGGCGGCATCGAGCTGATCGGCGTTCAGCTTCTCGATAGCCTCGTTGACCAGGTTCACCCATGCTTTCTGGCCGCGCCAGCGCGCCGTCTCTGCTACGCACTCGGGGTGCGCCGCCTCGACGACCTTGAACGCCGTGTCGATCGCGGCGGCGAGGTCGATCGTGCCCTGCGGGTCCGTGGTGTAGCCCAGCGTGCCGCGTGTCGCCACCAGCTCCACGTTCGGCTGCATCGACCAGAGCACCAGGGTCTTGCCGAGAACGAAGTTTCTGCCAACCTGGTTGTCCATGCGGTCGGCGTTCTCGGTCAGGCCTTTTACCGCCGCGGTCAGCTGCTTGGCGGCAGCCGCGGGGTCCTCGGTGCTGCTGGCCACCTGAACCGCAAGTGTCGCGCGGCCGATGGCGGTCGGACGGCTCTCGTTGACTTCACAGGCCTTCTCCTGGGCACCTGCGACAATCGCGCAGACCAGGCCGAGGCCAACCGCCCGAAATACCGGGCGAAGTATCGCTGACATTCGGAATCTCCTGATTGTATCCGTTTGTGGACGCTCCACGGAACCAAATACCCGGCCGCTACCCGGTGCGTTCCGCCGCGGCAGAGGCCAGCCAGAATATATCGCTCAACGGCCGGCCTGTCGCCACCGCAACCCGATGCACGTCATCGTATTCGGGCTTGCTGCGAAGGCGTCCGTCGGGCAGTCGAACGACCTTGACGGAGACCTGGTGTCCCAGCACCTCGACGGCGCGAATCTGTCGCGGCAGGGCCCGCCGGCGGACGACGGAATGCCGCACGCCGATGGTGGTCGTCTCCGCGAGCAGTGCCGCCTCCAGCTCCGTTGCCAGGTGGGGCGGCGCGAGGACTTCAACCCGTGTCCCCGGCCGTCCCTTTTTCATGACGACAGGCAGCAGCATGACGTCGAGGGCGCCACGACCGCGCAGCGTCTCGGCCGCGCCGGCCAGGTATTCGGGCGTCATATCGTCGATCTCACACGCGAGCACGTGAATCTCCGCTTCGTGGTCGCCGTCACCAATGGCGTCCGCGAGCACGATGCGAAGCGCATTGGCGCGGTCCGGAAACTCCCTGGTTCCCGCGCCGAATCCGCTGCGACGCGGAGTGTACGAGTGGGGCTCCGGGCCCGATGACAGCACGCGAACCAGCGCCGCGCCGGTCGGCGTGACGAGCTCACCCGCGCCCGCCGGACCCGTGCGGATGACATGTCCCTCCAGCAGCTTCATCGTCGCGGGCGCCGGCACCGGCATCGTGCCATGAGCCGCGGTGACGACGCCGTCACCCGTGGTGACCGCGCCGCAGTAGATGGCGCGAACGCCGAGCAGATGGAACCCCCACACGGATCCGAGAACGTCGAGGATGGCGTCCACTGCGCCGACCTCGTGGAGGTGCACCCGCTCGACCGTGGTGCCGTGGATCGCGGCTTCCTGCTCGGCGATGAGCGTGAACGCCGCGTCGGCGCGCTCCTTCACGTCGCCCGGCGCGTCGCATCGATTCACGATCTCGCGAATGTGCTTGAGATGCCTGCCATGCGGCTGCGCTGGAATGTCGAAATCGACTTTGACGCACGCGATGCCGGCGCGCTTCACGTCGCGCACGTCGGCGGTCACCCCATCCAGCTGAAGACGGGCCGGCAGGGCCCGCAGCCACTCGGGATCGAGACCCACAGCGACGAGCGCGCCAAGCGTCATGTCGCCCGAGATCCCGCTGAAGGGGTGCAGAATCGCGATCGGAGAAGCCATCAGGTTCGATACGAAGAGCCGCTGCCGGTGTTGAACACGACGACGTCTGCGTCTCTGGAAATGCGACCCTCGCGCGCCAATCCCTCGAGCACGGCGAGGGCGCATCCCCCTTCAGGAGCCGCGTCGATTCCCGTTTCGCGCGCGAGCCACGCGGTCGCCGTCCGAATCTCATCCTCGTTCACCGCGAATGCGTCTCCCCCACTTTCGCGGATGGCGCGAAGTATCAGGCGGTCGCCCAGCGGTCCCGGCACCCGCAGTCCCGCCGCGTGCGTGCTGGGATTCTCCCAGGGCGTGGCGCGATCCGCGCCTGCCGCGTGCGCGCGAACGATCGGGGCGCAGTTGGCGGCCTGCGCGACAACCATTTTCGGCAGCGCCAGGTCAGCGGGAATCCAGCCGAGAGACTGAAGCTCCTTGAATACCTTCCACATGCCGATGAGCCCCGTCCCCCCACCGGTGGGATAGATGATGTGGGTTGGAAACGACTGCCAACCGAACTGCTCGGCGAGCTCCAATCCCATCGTTTTCTTGCCTTCGATTCGGTACGGCTCCCGGAGCGTGGAGACGTCGAAGTATCCCGACCCAGCGGCAAACGCGCGTGCCGCGCGACCCGCGTCGCCAATGTGGCCTTCCACGAGACAAAGTTCGGCGCCGAAGGCGCGAATCGTGTTCAGGATGTTCTGCGGGGTCTCGCGCGGCGCATATACGCGCACCTTCATCCCCGCCGCGGCGCCATAGGCGGCGAGCGCCGCTCCCGCGTTTCCTGCCGTGGGGACCACGAGGCCGTTGCAGCCGAACCCGCGCGCGCGCGTCACCGCCGCGCTCATTCCTCGCGCCTTGAACGAACCCGTGGGATTCAGCCCTTCTTCCTTGACCCAGACGCGGCGCACACCCGCGCGGCGCGCCGCCTCCGGTACTTCGATCATGGGCGTCGCTCCCTCGCCGAGAGTGACGGGCGATTCGCCGTCACGGAGCGGAAGCAGCGCCGCATAGCGCCACATGTCCCAACGTGACGCGAGCTCCTCGCGCCTCGGCGCCGCACCATGGTACTCCACGAGAAAGGGCTGGCCGCACTTCGGGCAGGTGGACGCGAGCTCGTCGCCGGCACGTCGCTCGTCGCACGCCGAGCAGACCAATTGCCAGGCTCTCACTCGCTGGACTCCGGGCTGCCCTGCTCTGTCGTGATCGTCGCGACGGCCTCCGACGGCGCAGCGCCGTTCGTCGAAGGGGTGGTCGGCACGACGCCATGCAGCGTGTCGAGAACTTTCTGCGCGGTTTTCAGGGAAAAGCCGGGCAGTGCGGCGATGGCCTCGGGGCTGGCCGCCTTAACGCCCGCGAGACTGCCGAATGCCTGCAGCAACTGTCTCCGACGCGACGCCCCGACGCCGGGGATCGACAGCAGCTCCGACGTGACCGTGCGCTTCGCGCGGCGGAGTCGCTGATAGGTGATGGCGAAGCGGTGTGCCTCGTCCCTGGCCTGCTGCAGCATGCGCAGCGCCACGGAGCGGCGCGCAAGACGAAGCGACTCGGCTCGGCCGGGAACGAAGATCTCCTCTTCGCGTTTCGCCAGGCTGATGACGGGCAGCTCCGCCAGCTGCAGCGATGCCAACGACTCCTGCGCGGCGGCGAGCTGGCCCTTGCCACCGTCTATGACGACGAGATCCGGCAGCCGCTTTCCCTCGTCGACGCGACGCCGGAAGTAGCGCTGCACGACTT
>JBOHTL010000392.1:0-10959 GCA_050733735.1 Gemmatimonadaceae bacterium | reverse complement strand
TGCCGGCACTGGCGGCCATATGGCCGGTGCTTTTCCTTGCCGGCAACAATCCCGGAGAGTTCGTCTTCGCGGATCTCGTCGTCGTCACGTTTCTCGCGGCGCTTTCAGGGCTCGCTTGTGCGGCGATCGTGGCGGCGATGACGCATCGCGTCGCAGTGGCGGCGTTGGGAGGAGTCGTGCTGGTGGCCGCGATGTACGCGCCAGCGCTCCTCAACCCGTTGCGGCAGACTAACTGGCTCGGCATGTACGCATACGGGCCGACGGTTCCGTTGCTGATTCTGCTCATGGCCCTGCTCCTGCTGAGCCGCCTGCGAGCTGCGGGTGAGCGAGTGCGGCCCGCGCTCGTGCCTGTGACCCTGGCGCTCGGGACGCTGGTGCTGTTGGCAACGGCGCAGGCGGCACGCAGCCTCCGACGCGCAATGCCCGCGATGGCATCGACGCCTGCGCCAGTTGCTGCCGCTCCTGATTCGCTGCCGGACATCTACCTGATCGTGCTCGATGAATACGCCGCCGCCAGGGTCACGAGTCAGCTGATCGCCTTCGACAATCGCGAATTCCAGGACTCACTGCGCACGCTCGGCTTCCGGATCCCGACGGCGACGTGGAGCAACTATTCGTTCACGGCGGCGTCGATCGCGTCGATGCTCGACATGCGTCACATCGACGACGTCGCCGGGCGCGCTGGCAGGGACCGGTCGCTGGTGCCGCTCAACAACATCATCGCGCGGAACGCGGCATTCACGCTCGCTCGTTCCCACGGCTACAGGATCGTCTTCGTTCCTTCGTCCGGCTTCGAGGGAACGCGGAGCCATCCCGCGGCGGAGAGAACGCTGGGACCGGATACTCCGCTCGAGTGGCTTGCCGAGCACGCCACGTCTCCGCTGGCAGTAGAAATGGCCAAGCTGTCGGTGATCGGATCCGCGCTCAAGGCCGCGCGCGTCCGCCTCGGCAGTCCATGGCGCGAGATGGGGCCGTTTCGACGTCTGCGCGAGGCCGTGACGGAGCCGGGACCGAAGTTCGTCTTCGCCCACGCGATGATGACGCACCAGCCCTACCAGTTCACGGCCGACTGCGACTGGGCGACGCTGAACAGCTCGGTGTTCGGGTTGGCGGGTTATCGCGCACAGATTGAATGCACCAATCGGCAGCTGCTGGACATCGTCGAGGATATCCTGGCGAGTGCGCGGCCGTCGGTGATCCTGCTTCAGGGCGATCATGGATCGTCCGTGCTCGGCGGACTCATCCTCGACGATCCTCGCACAGCGAGCGCGGCGCAGGTCGCCGAGCGGCTGGACGCCTTCAGCGCCTACCGTCTCGCCGACGGTTCAGCGCTGCCAGACACGATCACGCCGGTAAACCTCCTCCGCCTGGTGTTCAACCGGTATCTCGGTACCGCGCTCCCGCTGCAGTCGAACAATGCCTATTTCAGCGTCCTGGGCCGCACCTACGATTTCGTGCCGGTAGACATGCGCGCTCTGGCCGACTCAGCGAAGCTCGTGCGAACAGATGCCGGAAGCGGAGTTCTGGCGCGTCGCTAAAATGAAGGTGCCATTCCGACGAAGCGAAGCGCCCCGGTTGCCGCGTAACGCCGGCTGGCTCGCGGTTCCGGCGCTGGCGGCGACGTGGCCATTGCTTTTCGTCGCCGGCAACAATCCCGGTGAGTTCAGCCTCGCGGATCTCGTCGTCGCGGCGTTGCTTGCGGCGCTTTCGGGGTTCGCTTGCGCCGCGATCGCGGCGGCGATCACGCGTCGCGTCTCTGCGGCGTCGCTCGGCGGAGTCGTGCTGGTGGCAGCGATGTACGCGCCGCTGCTCATCCGGCAGTTGCGGCACGGTCGATGGCTCGGAACGCAGGCGCATGGTCCGATTGTGCCGGTCTTGATCGCGCTGATCGTTCTGCTCGCGCTCGTCCGTCTGCGCGCTGCCGGAGACCGGGTGCAGCCGGCGCTTCTGCCGCTGACGCTCGCAATCGCGACGCTGTTTGTGCTGGGCGCCGTGCAGGCCGCGAGCAGCATTCAGCGTTCCAGCCCGTCCTCATCTCCCGTTCCGATTGAGGAGCACGTCGTTACCGCGGGCGATTCGGCTCCTGACATCTACCTGGTCGTCCTGGACCAGTACGCGACGTCCGAGGTGACGAAGGGACTGTTCCAGTTCGACAATCGCGAATTCGAGGACTCGCTGCGCGCGCTCGGATTTCGCATTCCCAAGGCCACGTGGAGCAACTATCCCTTTACCGCTGCGTCCATCGCCTCGATGCTCGACATGCGCCACGTCGACGGTGTCGCCGACAGCGCCGGCAGCGAACACTCGCTCGTGCCGCTCAATCGGATCATCGCGCAGAACACCGCGTTCAGGCTCGCGCGCGCTCGCGGCTACCGCATCGTCTTCGTCCCGTCGTCGGACTTCGAAGGCACGCGCAGCCATCCGACGGTCGACAGAAGGATGGGACCGGCTGGCGTCGGTGAGTGGATCGGAGAACACGCGACGTCACCGCTCGCCATCGACGTGGCGAAGCTATCGGTGATCGGGTCCGGATTGACCGCGGCGCGCGTGCGCCTCGGCAGTCCATGGCGTGTACTCGCGCCGTTCCGGCGGCTGCGGGAATCGGTGCATGAGCCAGGGCCGAAATTCGTTTTCGGCCACACGATGATGACGCACCAGCCGTTTCTCTTCACGGGGACGTGCAAGTGGGCGCGGGCGCGCCGGCCCGAGTACGTCTCGAGCTATCGCGAGCAGATCGAGTGCACGAACCGCCTCGTGCTCGAAATCGTGGGGCTCATACTCGCGAACCGGCGTCCCTCGGTAATCCTGCTCCAGAGCGATCATGGAACGTCCCTGCTCGGCGGGCGCTCGCTGGATGATCCACGAACCGCGAGCGCTGCGCAGGTTGCCGAGCGACTCGGGGCCTTCAGTGCCTATCGCCTGCCGGACGGCTCCAGCCTGCGGGACACGGTGACGCCCGTGAACCTTCTTCGACTCGTATTTAACCGGTATCTCGGCACCGCGTTGCCGCTTCAATCGGACGATGCCTGGTACAGCGTTGTCAGCCGCACGTACGATTTCGTCCCCGTGGACCCGCGCGCCCTGACCGATACGGCGCGGTTCTCGCGCCGCGAAGCCGGAAGCGGAATCTGGCCTCGCGGCCATCGTTAGCTTGAACGTGCCATGCCGACGAATCGAACCGCTCAGGCGCTCGCCCGCCTCGCTGATCTCACGCCACGCCAGATCGTAGCGGAGCTGGATCGCTATATCGTCGGTCAGGGTGACGCGAAGAAGGCCGTCGCGATCGCGCTGCGCAATCGCTGGCGCCGGCAGCGCGCCCCCGAGAGCATTCGCGGCGAAATCTCGCCCAACAACATCATCCTGATCGGCCCGACAGGCGTCGGGAAGACGGAGATCGCGCGGCGTCTGGCAAAGCTGGCGGGCGCGCCGTTCGTGAAGGTGGAGGCGTCGAAGTTCACCGAGGTCGGTTACGTGGGCCGCGACGTCGAGGGAATGGTGCGCGATCTCGTGGACAGCGCGATCGACATGGTGCGGACGGAACGCGAGGGGGAAGTCGAAGACCTCGCGCAGGAGCGGGTAGAGGAGCGTCTCCTGGACCTTCTCCTTCCCCCACCACCCACACCGCTGCGTAGCGGCGCCGCACCCGCTGACGAGGGTACCCGCACACCGGGCGCCGCCTCATCCGTTGCGGCGCCCGCCGAGAACGAAGTGTTCATCGTCGGCTCCGAGGGAGCGCAGCGAAGCTCGCCTGACCAGGAACGTCACCGCCGCACACGCGACAAGCTGCGCCACCTGCTGCGTGACGGTCAGCTCGAGGGAAGGGAAGTCGAGGTGGAGGTCACGCCCCCCGGTCCGACCATCGACGTCTTTTCCGCGCCGGGCGCGCCGGAGGGGATGGAGAACTTCAGCGACATGCTGAAGAACATGCTGCCGCAGCGGAAGAAGAAGCGCACGGTGAAGGTGAGTGAAGCGCGACGCATTCTGCTCGATCAGGAGTTCGAGAAGCTGATCGACATGGAGGACGTGACGTCGGACGCGATGGAGCGCGTCGAGCAGCTCGGGATCATCTTCCTCGACGAGATCGACAAGATCGCCGGCGAGCGGTCGCAGATGGGCGGCCCCGACGTGTCCCGCGAAGGCGTGCAGCGCGATCTCCTTCCCATCGTGGAGGGCTCGAATGTCTCCACGAAGTACGGCATGGTGAAGACCGACCATGTGCTCTTCATCGCCGCCGGGGCATTTCACGTCTCCAAGCCCAGCGATCTCATTCCGGAGCTGCAGGGACGATTCCCGATTCGCGTGGAGCTGAAGCCGCTCACCGAAGGCGATTTCGTGCGCATCATGACCGAGCCGGAGAACGCGCTCACCAAGCAGTACACGGCGCTCGTCGAAGCGGAGAACGCGAAGCTCACCTTCACCGAAGACGGTGTTCGCGAGATCGCCCGCATCGCGGCCCTCGTGAACGATCGCATGGAGAACATCGGCGCCCGACGCCTGCACACGGTGATGACGACGCTGCTCGAGGAGACGCTCTACGAGCTGCCCGACGGCCTCGATGGCAAGCGCGATATCGTGGTGAACGGCGACGCCGTGCGCGCGCGCCTCAAGGAGATCGTCGAGGACGAGGATCTGCGGAGATACATCCTCTAGGCGGGTATGTGGTGATGGGAGATGGGTGATAGGTTCCCACATTCCGCCCCAGCACCCAACACCCAACACCTATCACCTGCCATCTGTCGTGACCCACCGCGACTTCCTCCAGATCCCGGACTTCTCGCGCGACGAGATCATGGCCCTCTTCGACCTCGCCGACCGCATGAAGGCCGGAACCTACGACAAGAAGCCGCTCGCGGGGAAATCGCTGGCGATGATCTTCATGAAGGCCTCGACGCGCACGCGCGTTTCCTTCGAAGCGGGCACCTTCCAGCTCGGCGGGCATGCGCTGTTTCTGTCGCCGCGCGACGTCCAGCTCGGACGGGGCGAGCCCATCGCCGACACGGCGCGGGTGCTGTCACGCTACGTCGACGGCATCATGATCCGCACGTTCGCGCACCAGGACATCGAGGAGCTGGCCAGATACGCCAACATCCCCGTGATCAACGGGCTCACGGACCTCGTTCACCCGTGTCAGGTGCTCGCGGATCTGTTGACGGTGCGGCAGCACGTGAAGAAGCCGATCCCGGAGCTGACCGTGGCGTGGATCGGCGACGGGAACAACATGGCCAACTCGTGGATCAACGCGGCATACCGCCTCGGTTTCGAGCTTCGCATCGCCTGCCCCGAGGGATACGAGCCCGCCGATCATCTCGTGGATCGAGCGAAGAAAGAGGCAAAGATCGTCGTCACGCGCGATCCGGTGGAGGCATCGAAGGGCGCCGACGTGGTCAACACGGACGTCTGGGCGTCGATGGGTCAGGAGGACGAACAGAAACAGCGCGAACGCGCCTTCCGGGGGTTCACCGTCAACGGCGCGCTCATGAAGCAGGCGAACAACGACGCGATCTTCCTGCATTGTCTGCCGGCGCATCGCGGCGAGGAGGTAGCGGCGGACGTGATCGACGGGCCGCAGAGCCGCGTATGGGACGAGGCCGAGAATCGCCTGCACATGCAGAAGGCGATCATGGCGGTTCTGATGGGGGGCGAGCGTCTCGGATGACCTACCGCGGTGTGCGCCCGATCCAGACGCCGTTGCCCGCATGGTACCATGCCAGACCCGGTATGGGCGGAGCGGTGCGTTCGTTTCGCACCACGAGTCGGTCTTCCGGGCGCAGCTTCCTCGCCCAGGGCACGAGCGCCATCACGTCTCTCGAGAAATGCGCCGCTCGGTACACGGCGAGATCTTCAGCCGGCATCAGTCCAGGCTCATACCCCGTCGAATAACGCCACGGAGCCTCCGGGTACGTGAAGAAGAGATCGTAGAACGGCTTCATGTCGTGGGCGTACAGGATGCCGCCCGAATCCGGAAGGGCGGCGCGATGCTCCGGTGCGGTCAGCGCGGCGTACGGATCATCCCGCGTCGCACCGGACCATCGTCGTCCCACGTCAGCCGTCATCACGAGAAAGCACGTGCCGAGTGCGGCACCGACGAGGACCATCTGGTCGCGCCGCGAAAAGGTCGCGGGCCAGACGCCTTCCAGCCGCCGAGCGACGAGCACGAGGACCGCCGGAAGACCCCAATCCAGCCAGAAGCGCGCAACACGAAATCCCAGTGCCCAGCCGATCACGCCGAGCAAGAACACCGGATCCCGGAACAGTGACCGTGGCGAGGCCGCGCCCTCCGAAAGTCGTCGCGATGTGATGACCAGCAGGAGGAACACGACGAGCACCGGCACCCCGTGGTAGGGGCGGAACTCTCCGACCAGCTCGGCCGATTGCGTCCCGCGAAAGGCCAGCAGCACGTGCTGCACATGCTGCCACAGGAAATCGATCGGGGAGCCGGTGAGCAGCGCGCCTGCAATGACACCGACGCCGGCTGCCGCGCCGAACCGCAATCCGGCGCGCGGGCGCGCCAGCAGGAACGCGGCAAAGGGGAGTGCGAAGAGGTACCAGGCGCCATGAATCCATGTCGCCGCCGCGATCATCGCAGCGACCGCCGCAAACGCACCGCGTGAGACGCGCTCGGAATCCAGACGTTCCCAGGTGAGGCACAGGACGACCACCACGGACATCGAGAGCAGAAGTGGTCGGCCCACCACCAGGCGCTCCACGAGCAGCGGCTCGAGCACCGCGACTGCGATGAGCGCGACAATCCATGGCTCGGGCCTCTGCAGGACGAAGAGTGGCGGAACGGTCACCAGAAGGAACAGCGTGACCACCTGCAACACCACCAGGGCGCGCGCATCCGCTCCGAACGAGTGATGCACGGCTGCCAGAACGGTGTGCCATCCCGGGCTGCTGTCCATCGTGCCGGGTCGAAGGAGCAGGATATCGAGCCAATCCCGGCCCGACACAGCCTTGGCCGCGTGCCTCAGCGCGTCGTCGGGAGGCAGGTATCCCGCGCCAATGATTTGCAGTGGCACGAGGACCAGGACAGCAAGAGCCAGCACGCCGACGATGCGCGCCGGGGCCGCATCATCGGTCGCGAGTGACGGGGGCGGGGTCATGTTGGCCAGACGACGGATCATTCCGATGGGTGACTACTTTCCTACTTTCCGCATGTCTACAGGACGGGGAGGGCAGCAGAGTGGGGTCGCTTCAAGTCGGGGACGTTGCGCCTGATTTCGACGTGCAGGCAGACGACGGCCGTCTGATACGTCTTCGGGACCTGCGTGGAAAATGGGTGGTCCTCTATTGGTACCCGAAGGCGGATACCCCTGGTTGAACCATCGAGGCGTGCTCGTTTCGAGACGCTTTCCCTCGGTTCGAGGGAATCGACGCAGTAGTCCTGGGAGCAAGTCCGGACACCGTGGAAGCTCAGCGCGATTTCAAGAAGAAATACGCGCTGCCCTTCACGCTGCTGGCGGACCATGACCACGCCATCGCCGAGAAGTACGGGGTCTGGGTCGAGAAGAACATCTTCGGGATCAAGCGAATGGGGATCGCGCGCACCACCTTCCTGATCGACCCGGCAGGACTGGTCGCGCGCGTCCTGGAGAAGGTGGATCCGAGCGGCCATGGAGAGGAGGTCGCCGAGGCGCTGGCAAGCGTCCAGGAGTAAAGCCCACCCAGCGCTACGCAAGAAGTTCAAATACCCGCTACTTTTTGCGATATCCGCGGTCTGAACGGACAGTTACGGCCTCAATTTGCCATCGTCTAAGTGATTGACGGGCAACGCGATATGATTGATCGAGCTCGTCAGGACCGGATCATGCCAAACCAGTCGGCGTAAGCATCCCACCGATCCCTCCCCATCCCACCTACAGTTCCTCGGAGCGTCGAATGCGGCTGCCAAAGCTCGCATCAAGAAAGGGGTATACGCTCGCGGAAATCCTCATCACGATCTCGATCCTGGGGATTCTGATGATGATCACGCTGCCGCGGTACGGCAAAATTCGCGACCAGGGTCAGATGGCGAGCGCGATGACGCGCTTTACCCGCGCCGTGATGGCCGCCAGGCAGTCCGCGATCCAGCGTGGCAAGCCCGCGTACTTCAAACACGACGGGAGCCACATCTGGGTGACGCTCGACACGACGGGCAACAACACCGACTCCGTGATCGTGACTTCGGCGATCGACCTTTCCAGCCAGTACAACGTCCAGGTCACGGAACCCATCGGTCTGGTGTCCATCGCCTATGACCCCCGTGGCGTTTCGACGCAGGCGTCGAAGCAGGTCTTTCATTTCGAACACTCCGGCGGACGCCGGGATTCACTCTGCGTCTCACGCCTGGGCAACACCATCCGGGAGAGCTGCCCATGAACCGCATCCGCTCGCGCCGCCGAGTAGCGCGCGCCCGCCGCGGCCTCACGCTCGTCGAGCTGATCGTCGCCGTGACGATCCTCATGGTCGGCCTGCTGTCCATCGTGGGCATCAGCGCCTCCATCACGCGCTCGCTCGGCCAGGCACGCCAGGAGCAGCTGGCCGCGATGGCGGCTCAGTCCCGGTTCGAGCAGCTGGCGGGTACGGCGTGCGACAGCCTCTCGCTGGGAACCGTGAAACAGGCGTCGTACCGGAACATCACGGAGCGCTACGTCGTCGCGGATTCCGGCAACAACACGCGCATGCTGCACGATACGGTGTCGTGGAGAACGTCCTCGACGGCGACCTCCGTGCGTCGCATCGCGTTCAAGAGCCTCATCCCCTGCCGTCCGGGAGCCTAATCATGACTCGCCATTCTGCACCGGTGTCGCGCCGCCGTCGCGGCTTCACGATGATCGAGCTCCTCATCGTGGTGTCATTGCTCGGTATCATCGGCACGATGCTCACGACGATCCTCGTGCGTCAGCAGCGCTTCCATCGCGCGGTCACCAACGTGACGGATTCGCGCGCGCGCATGCGTGACATCTCGACGATCATGCCGACGGACCTGCGCAGCATCAGCACGGCCGGAAAGGACTTGCTGGCCATCAGCGACACGTCGATGCAGTTCCGCGCATTCGTGGGTGCGTCGGTTCTCTGCCGCTACAACGGAGCGAACGTCATTCAGCTGCCCCCAAAGTCGCTCACGAATGGCAGCGTGCTGACGGCGTGGATCAATCCGCCGGCGCCGAACGACATCGTGTACCTGTACGACGACGGCACCCAGGACGGTAACGTGGACGACTCATGGCAGCCGTTCAGCATCACCGATACCGCATCGTCGTCGGACGCGACCTGGTGCCCTGCCACGAACGTGCCGGCGTACACGACTGCGGCGGACAACGGCGCGCGGCGTTATCAGCTCACGCTGAGTGCGGCGCCTAACGCGGCGCAGGTCAGTGTGGGTGCTCCGATGCGCTTCGCCCGCGAGGTGCGGTACAGCATCTACAACGCTTCCGACGGCCAGTGGTACGTGGGGTATCAGCGTTGCACGCCCAGCGCGACGTACGGTGATCCGGGGACCTGCGGAGACCGCGAGGTGCTCGCTGGCCCAGTGCTGGCAGGCACGGCGGACACGCTCACCTCGGGGCTGTACTTCGTGTACTACAACAAGGCAGGTCAGCGCCTCACGGCGCTCAGCGCCGCGGATACGATCTCGCGCATTGGCATCGGCATCCGCACGTCGGCCGAATCGCTGTTGAAGGCGGGCCAGCAGTCCGGCGGTTCCGTCGCCGGCACCGACTCGCTGCGGTTCATGGTGGGCTTCCGTAACCGTATCTGATCCCGACCGTTTCACTCCTTCCGGAGTTTCTCATGTTCACGCTCGCATCCCGTCGTCATTCGCATGTCGAACCGCAGCAGCCGCGCGAGCGGCGCGGGTTCGCCATGTTCCTCTCGATCGGCGCTCTGGTGATCATCGGCGTACTCGTCGCGGGCTCCTCGTTCATCACCCTGCAGGAGCAGCGTCTCGGTCAGAATTCGCTGGTGCAGGCACGCGCGTTCAGCGTCGCCGAGTACGGCCTGAACAAGATTCAGGCAGACTGGGACAAGACGCCCAACCTGCAGATGGCCAATGGCGCGGTCTTCGACACGACGTATCAGGTGGCGAGTCAGGGGACCGCGAATGTCCACTACGTGCGCCTGAACAACGAGACCTTCTGGATCGTGTCGGAAGGCCGCGCGAGCGTCGGAAACCTCGGCGGCAGCCGTGAGGCCGTGAAGCGCGTCGGCGCCGTGCTCCGTCTCCGTATTCCGACGATCAAGGCGGAAGGCGCCATCACCGCCGGCGGCAACGTGGCCGTGCGAGGCGGCGCGAACATTCAGGGACGCGACAGCGTGCCGCCCGGCTGGAGCGGCGATTGTACGGGCATTCCCGAAGTCGACAAGGCCGGCGTCATCGTGCCGATCGGCGCGACGGTGACTACACAGGGTTCGTCGTGGGTGCAGGGTGTGCCGCCGATGAAGCAGGATCCCCTGGCGTCTGATGCGAACACGTACATCCGGTTCGGTGACGAAACCTGGAACACGCTGGTGTCACAGGCGAACATCACGTTCAACGGAGGCACGTTCAACACCATCGCGCCAGACTCGCTTGCCAATGGCGTGTGCAATAAGGGCAACACCCTCAACTGGGGCGAGCCGAAGCGTGGTCCCCTCACCGTCGGTCCGTGCTACAACTATTTCCCGATCATTTACTCGAACGGCAACATCTCACTCAACGGCCAGGGGCGAGGTCAAGGCATTCTGCTCGTCAATGGCAATGTGAGCATCAACGGCCATTTCGAGTGGCACGGCCTCATCATCGTCTCGAACGACCTCGTGCGCGGTAACGGCAGCGCGACCGTGTTCGGCGGCGTGATGGCGCGCAACGAGGTGAAGGCTGACGAGAGCCTGATCACCGGTACCACACACTATAACTACTCCAGCTGCGCACTGGAACGAGCGATGCGCGGCTCAGCGCAGGTCGTGCAGGCGAAGGAGCGTGCCTGGACGGAGCTGCAC
>JBOHTL010000391.1:0-3114 GCA_050733735.1 Gemmatimonadaceae bacterium | reverse complement strand
CAGTCGTGCTCCGGCATGTAGCCGACGCGGGCGCGCACATCGACGCTGGCGAATGCATCTTGTCCCAACACCGTCGCGCGGCCGGACGTCGGACGCAGGAGCCCCAGGAGAATCTTGATCGCCGTGCTCTTGCCGGCGCCGTTCTCGCCGAGGATCCCGGTGATGCCGTCGGTGATGCTGAAGCTGACGCCGTCGAGCGCGATGACCTTGCCGTACCGCTTCGTGAGGTTCTCGACGGTGAGGAGTGGCGCTCCGGTGGGGATCTCCATCATGCCCCCTTCGGTTTGGCTTGCGGACACGCCTCGGACCATCCGAGCTCGCAGGCGCGACGTCGCAGTGACGTCGCGCGCCGAGTATCGCGATAGACGCCGGCGCCCTTGTCGTACATTCCGGCCAGGCGCCAGCAGGCTTCGGCGTGGCGGTTCTCGCATGCTTCGCGGTACTGGTACGATGCGGTGTTGAAGTTCTGCGCGACGCCACGTCCCTCTTCCTGCGAGACGCCGAGCTGGAAGCACCCCTCGAGGGAGCCGTCGTCGCAGGCGCCGTCGAACAACACCGTGGCGAGGGAGTCGTTGCGCGGGACGCCGCTTCCCGCGACGTGCAGCAGACCGAGGCCGACGCATCCGTTGGGGACCTTCGCGTCGCAGGATTTCTGGAGCAGCCTTGACGCGGCTGCTGGATCCTTCGGCACTCCTTCGCCGGACGCGAGCAGGGTTCCGAGCTCCGCACAGCCCAGCATGTCGCCGCCGTCGCAGGCCTGACGGAACAATTGCACTGCACGCGGGACATCGAGCGGGACGCCTGCGCCTTCATTCTAAAGGAGGCCGAGGCGCGCGCATCCGTCCATGGCGCCGCCTTCGCACCCTCGCTGAAGAAGGGCGATCGCGCGGGAGGAGTCGCGATCGACGCCGCTGGCGCGGAGATACATGACGCCGAGACTGGAGCATCCGTTGGCGACGCCGCCCTGGCAGGCGCGGTCGTAGAGTTGCGCGGCGTGCTTTACGTCACGAAGGACGTACTGTCCTTTCTGGACGCGCATCGCGAGCTGATTGCACGCGGCGGCGCTACCCGTGTCGCACGACTCGCGAAGGTTCTTCGCTTCCTTGTTGCCGGGATGACATGCGGCCAGGACCACTGCGAGGGCCGCGAGCGGCAGATGGGGCTTTCGCTGCATCGGGTCGGAGAAGAGGCTCCCAACCGTTACGCGGCTGTGCCCGGGGAAGTTTCGGTAACCGTTGTTGTGTAGCGGCGGCCGGATGACGCACTTTTGGACATGCTCTCCAACCCCAAATTCGCGAGCCGGGTGTTCCTGTTGGCCGGGATCTACGGCATCCTCGTTCTCGCGCCGCAATACCTTGCCGAATCCGGCGCCGGACTGGCGCTCCCCGAGCCGATCCGGAACCCGGAGCACTTCTATGGATTCGTCGGCCTCGCGCTGGTGTGGCAGATCGTGTTCATCCTCATCTCGCGCGACGTGGAGCGGTACCGCCCCCTGATGCTCATCGCCGTGCTCGAGAAGCTGGCGTTCGGCGTGCCGGTGCTCATTCTGTATGCGCGCGGTCGGGTGAACGCCGTCGTGCTCAGCTTCGGCCTCATCGATCTCGTACTCGGCGTGCTGTTCCTGGCGGCGTTCTTCGCGGGTCGTCCGGAGGTGACCGCGGAGCTTCGTCGATCCACCGATGCGTGACACCCTCGCGCGCGAGCAGTAATCTTCGGGTGTCCACTGCAGCCCGACTCCAATCATGAATTTGGCTTTTGCTTCGCGCCACCAGCGTCCTCCGGGTGTGCTTCTTCTTGCCATCGGCGTCCTCGTCGCGATGCCGGCGGCGGCGAAAGGACAGCAGAACCCGCCACCGAAGGCGCCGACGCACGATTACTGGATCTACGTCGGTGCGGAGAGCGCCGACCTGATTCAACGGGTGCGTTTCGGCCTTGGCGGCGCGGTGGTGGAGAAGACGATTCCCGTCGGTGAGAGCCCCGTGGAGATGGAAGGCCCGCACGGACTGCAGATCTCGCGCGACGGCAAGTACCTGCACATGACGACGGGACACGGCAGTCCCGACGGCAAGTACTGGAAATACGAGCTCGGTCCCGACACGCTCGTGGGTCGCGGCACCTTCCTCGGCTACTTCCCGGCGTCGATCGACGTGACGCCGGACGGGCTGTACGCGTTCGTGGTGAACTTCAATTTGCACGGCGAGATGGTGCCGAGCAGCGTGAGCGTGGTGTTCACGGAGACGAACGAGGAAGTCGCGCGCGTCACCACGTGCACGATGCCGCACGGGAGTCGCGTGGAGCCCGGCGGGGCGCATCAGTATTCGACGTGCATGATGGATGATCAGCTCGTGGAGATCGACACGCGCTCGTTCCAGGTGTCGCGCCGGTTCTCCGTGGCGAAGGGGAAGGAGGTCGGGATCCCGGCGGCGTGGAAGAGCGAGCACGCGAAGCACGCGGCGTCGGGGCACAAGGTGGCGATGCCGCCCGCGTCCTGCTCGCCGACGTGGGCGCAGCCGAGCGTGGATGGGAAGAAGGTGTACGTCGCGTGCAACAAGAGCGACGAAATTCTCGAAGTGGATGGCACGGACTGGACCGTGACGCGTCGCTTCGCGACGGGACGCGGTCCATACAACCTGGCCGTGAGCGCCGACGGGAAGCTGCTGGTGGCGACGCTGAAACAGGGCGGAGGCGTACAGGTGTTCGACCTGGCGGCTGGGCGGAGCGTGATGAACCTCAAGAGCTCGACGAATGTGACGCATGGCGTGGTGATCTCGCCTGATTCGCGGTACGCGTTCGTGAGCAACGAGAGCGTTGGGGCGAAGCCGGGCAAGGTGGACGTGTACGATCTGCAGTCGTTCACGCGGGTCGCGAGCGTCGACGTGGGGCAGCAGGCCGGCGGGATCGCGTTCTGGAGGATGGCGCCGGCGTTGCGCTGAGCAGATCGCGGGTCCGCAGCATGGGAAGGCGCCGAGCTGAGTTTTCTGGTATGCTTTTGCCACATTTCGCGCGTTATGCTGCGTCATGATCAGCAATGCGCCACCAGCAGAAGCGCGCCTCGTACCGCGTCTGCGCCAGCGGCTTCGGCTCCGGCGGTACAGCCGTCGCACGGAGGACGTG
>JBOHTL010000390.1:0-5471 GCA_050733735.1 Gemmatimonadaceae bacterium | reverse complement strand
TTCTTGGCGCCGGCCTTCTTTGCGGCCTTCTTGGCGCCGGCCTTCTTTGCGGCCTTCTTGGCGCCGCCTTTCTTGGCAGCGGCCTTATTCACGGCGCCGCTTTTCGACGCGCCGGCGCTCATGCTGCCACCGGACGACGCCCGGGAAGCGGCGGAACCACCGCCACCGCCAGCCGAGCTGCCGCCCGACATGCCCCCGGCCCCGCCAGCCGCGCCTCCACCAGCACGAGCAGCAGGCGTGCGCGCGAAGGCGTCTTCCTCCTCTTCTTCACCTTCGACGACGACGCCTTCTTCAACGCCTTCCTCCTCCTCGTCCACGTCATCAGTGCTGTCCCACAGATCGTCCGTCTCACGATGCGTGGTCCAACCGCCCTCGTCCTCGTCGTCGTCGTCGTACTTGCGGCTGCCACCACCCCCGCCGTAGCCGAGATCTTCCGACTCTTCGTCGTCGGCGAAGCGATACCCTTCCTGCAATCCGTCACCGCGGGGCATGATAGCCCTCCTGTGTCAGGTGGTTCGTTGACGTGTTTGACAACACACCCTAGTAAGGGGTTCTGGACGAAACGTCAAGGAGAATACAGGTGACCTCAGTCACCTGCGCCCGCGGCTTCCGGAAGCGGACGACGACCGAGGTCTGCGACGTCTCCGATGCGTGCGTTCTGCTTTCGATTGCGCCCAGCGACCCACGCGGTTGCGTCGTCCAGGAGCGTGTAGACAACGGGCACGACGAACAGCGTCAGGATGGTGGACGTGATCAGACCACCGATGACCGCGCGGGCCATGGGAGCACGCGTTTCCGCGCCCGCACCGATGGCGAGCGCCAGCGGCAGCATGCCGAAGATCATCGCCACCGTGGTCATGACGATGGGGCGGAGGCGGATGCGGCCGGCGCTGAGCAGCGCCGCGCGGCGGTCCATTCCTCCCTCGCGCTGCTGGTTCGTCATGTCGACCAGCAGAATGCCGTTCTTCGTGACCAGGCCCATGAGCATGATGATCCCGATCATCGTCATCACATTCAGGTTGCCGTCGGTGAGGAGCAGTGCCACCGCCACCCCGATGAAGCTCAGGGGAAGCGCCAGCATGATGGACAGCGGCTGCAGAAACGAACCGAAAAGCGACGCAAGGATCAGATAGATGAAGATGACGGCCAGAACGATCGCTTCGAGCACGTAGCCCTTTGTCTCCTCCAGGTTCTGGACGTCGCCGGTGAAGACGGCGCGATAGCCGGGCGGCAGACCAACCTTCTCGATCGCGCGCTCGACCTCCGAGGCCACGTCGCCGACGGAGAAGCCGGGGAGCACGCCCGCTGAGACGGAGACCTGCTGCTCGAGCTGCCGGCGCTCGATGCGCTGTGGGCCGACACCGGCGCGAACGTCCGCAACCTGCGACAACGGCACACTCTGTCCCCCATTACCCAGCAGGGATATCTCCGCGACGTCGGATGCGGAGCTGCGCATCGAGTCGGGATACACGATGACGACGTCATGCGAATAGCCCTGGGGATCCTCCCACCGCGTGACCCGTTGTCCCGTGAAGAGGGGCGCGAGTGTGGACGCCACGGTGTTGATGCCGACACCGGCCCGCCACGCTTCCTGGCGGTTGACGCGCACGTCGAGCTGCGGCAGATCGCCGTCCTCGCTGGAGTTCGGCTCAGCGGTGCCTGGCACGTCGTCGATCGCCTGAAGTACGCGCTCCGCGGCGAGCTTCAGCCTAGTCGGTTCGGGTCCCTGCACGTTGACGACGATCGGCTGTCGGTATCCACCGCCGAAGACGGTTCGCTGTCCAGTGATGGACGGCCTTACCCCCGGGAGCTTGCTCAGCTCGCCGCGCAACTGGGTCTGGATCTCCTGCAGTGTTCGCTCGCGCTCTGCTCGGGGCTTGAGTCGCACGCTGATCCGGCCGTTGTTCGCCGTCCCGAAGAGGCCGCCGCCGACGGACAGATAGGTGCGCTCGGTTTCAGGCTGCGCCTGGAGAAACGCGGCGATCTCCCGGCCCTTGGCCATCGTGTACTCGGGTCGTGAGCCCGGAGGAACGCGGTACGAGACATTGAACTCGTTGGTATCCGCATCCGGCATCCACGTGAAGCCGATGACCGGCACCAGCAGCAGCGCGACGACGATGGATACGGCGGCAGCGCCGACGACGATCCACCGCGCGCTCAGGGCGCGACCGAGCATGCCTGGATAGCGATCCGCGATGCGCTCGAACCACTGGTTGAACGCGAACACCGCCCGCTTGACCGGATTCCGCGGCCGGGCACCATGGCCATGAGCGCCTTCGATCTCCGGATCCACCCAGACGCTCGACAGCATGGGGTCGAGCGTGAACGACACGAAAAGCGAGACAAGAACGGCGAAAGCGACCGTGACCCCGAACTGGAAGAAGATCTTCCCGATCATCCCACCCATGAATGCCACGGGGACGAACACGGCGACGACGGCAAAGGTCGTGGACATGACCGCGAGTCCGATCTCGTTGGTTCCATCCCGGGCCGCGTCATGGTGGTCTTTGCCCATCTCGACGTGACGCACGATGTTCTCGCGCACCACGATCGCGTCATCGATGAGAAGACCGATGGCGAGCGAAAGCGCCATCATGGTCATGGTGTTTATCGTGAAGCCGAACACCCACATGATGAAGAAGGCGGAGATGATCGACACGGGCAGCGTGAGTCCCGTGATGACCGTGGACCGCCAGGAGTTCAGGAACAGGTAGATGATCGCGATCGTCAGGATGGCGCCGAGGACGATGGAGAGCTGCACGTCGTGCAGCGACTCCTTGATGCGTTCGGCGTCCTCGCGGATGACGGTGAGCTTGATGTCCTGCGGCACCTGGCGTTCGAGCAGGCCGAGGACGTGGTACACGGAGTCGGTCACCTGCACCGTGTTGCCGCCCGATACCTTGAGAATTTCCACGGACACCGCCGGGATGCCGGAAATCTCCGCGCCGCCGCGGCGCTCTTCCGAGCCGTCCACGACGGTCGCCACGTCCCCGACGCGCACCGGGACGCCGTTTCGCACGTTCACGACGACGTCTGCGAACGCGCGGGGTTCGCGCACCCGTCCAGTGATGCGCACCAGCTGCTCCGTCTCGCCACGCTGCACGCGCCCCGCCGGCACTTCCTGATTTTCGCGCTGCAGGGCGGCCCCCACCTGCGCCGGGCTCACGCCGTACGCGCGCATGGCGTTGGGGTCGAGCTGAACGCGAATCTGCCGCGCATTGCCGCCCACGATATTCACGCCGCCGACGCCCGGGATGGCCTCGAGCCGCGGCTGAATGATGTCGTCAGCCAGGTCGGTGAGCTCACGCAGCGATCGCTCGCTGCTCTGGATGGCCACCGCCATGATCGGCGACTCGTTCGGATCGAAGTGCCGGATGATGGGATCTTCGATGTCGGGCGGCAGCTGCCGGCGGATGCGCGCGATCTTGGCCTGCACGTCCTGCAGGGCCGTGCCGATGTCGACACCGAGGTTGAACTGCAGCCGGACGACCGAGTTCCCCTCCTGCGACGTCGAGCTGATCTCCTTGATGCCCTGCACGGTGTTGAGCGCCTCTTCCACCGGCTTGGAGATGTCGCGCATCATCGACTCCGGCGACGAGCCAGGCATCGAGGTGCTCACAATGACGACCGGATACGTGATGTCCGGGTATTCGTCGATCGCGAGTCGCTTGTAGGACACGACACCCAGCACGATGAGCAGCACCATCATCATCGTGGCGAAGACCGGGCGCTTGATGGAGATGTCGGACAGGAACATGACGGAGCTCCGATCTGCGATTTACGGGCGCGCGGCGCCGGGCTGACTTCCGGGGGATTCCTCGCCGGCGATGATCACCTGCATGCCACGGCCGAGCGTTCCGACGTTGCCGACGACGACGCGATCGCCTTCGGACAGTCCGCTGAGCACTTCCGCGAGACCGGCGCGCTCGTCGACGACACCGAGCTGCACGCTGGCGACATCGAGAACGCTTCCGGCGATCCGGTACACGAATGGCCGGCCGTCGCCGGCGGACTGGCGCACCGCGTTCGTGGAGACCACCAGGGCGCGCGGCACGACGCGGCTGACCACGCGGCCAGTGGCGAATGTGCCGCCACGGAGCGAACTGTTCGCGTTCGGGACCTGCACATACACCGCGACGCTGCGCGTCGTCGGATCGACGGTCGGGCTCACGCGCGCCACCTTGCCATCGAAGTCGCGACCGGCGGCCGCGAAGTGCACCGTCTGCCCCACGCGTACGGCATTGGCCTGACGCGCCGGCACCGCGGCAACCAGCTCGAGCACGTCGCTGCGTACGAGTGTGAAGAGCTCCTGCCCACGGCTCACGTGCTCGCCATTGTCCACGTGCCGCTGCGCGATGACACCCGACGTGGCGGCGAGCACTCGCGTGTCGCGCAGCAGCGAAGAAGCGGCACGCACGCGCGACTGGGCGGCCGCGAGCCGCGCGCGGGCGGTCGTGACACCCTGCTGAGCCGTCTTGTAATCGAGCTCGGAGACAGCGCCCGCGCGGTACAGCTCGGCGGTCTGATCGAGGTTCCACTGCGCGGTCGAAAGCTCGGACTGCGCGGCCACCTGATCCGCTTCTGCGCTCGCATGGGCGCTCTCCTGCTCGGACGACTCGAGTCGGGCGAGCAGCTGGCCTTCGCGAACGCGCTGGCCCTCCCGCACGAGAACGCTGACCAGATCGCCTTCGATGCGGGCCCGGACGTCGACGGTGGCGATGGGGTTCAGATCACCCGTGATCGCCACGCCTTCTTCGACGGTCTCACGCCGAACGCGGGCGACGTCGTTCGCGCCAAGCGTGACGGCGACGACGCCGCGATTGCCGGCGTCGTTGGACTGAGCGAGGCCGGTGCGACCGGCTTCGCCGCTGGCGCTGCCGCCCACGAGACCGGCTCCGCCATTCGAGGGTCGAGCAGGGCGCGCATTCGCGTCCGGCACCGCGCCATCGTCATCACCACATGCAAGAAGAACAAGCGCGGCGGCGAGCGCGCGCAAAGATCGAATTCGAGGCACTAGTCGTTGGTCCGGCGCTGTTGAGCGCTCGCGGGTGGCATTGGAATCGGCTTGCCGAGCGAGCGCGCGAGCTCGGCGGTCGCCAGGAAAAAATCGAACGTCGCGCGCGCCTCACTGCTCTCGGCGGTCAGCAGGGCCAGTTGCGCGTCCGACACTTCGAGCTGCGTGCTCAACCCACGCGAGAAACGCAGCGAGGCCAGGCGGAACGCTTCGTTCGCTTCGCTCGCGGTCTCGCGGCGGGCGTCGAAAACCGCTTTGGCGCGCCGCAACTCGGCGCGCGCGCGCGCGACTTCGACCGCGACCTGCTCTCGTTCGAGACGGAGCTGGAGCTCGGCGATGCGCGTCTGCGCTCGCGCGAGATCCAATGCGCTTTTGGCGCGCAGTCCGTCGAACACGGGCCAGGAAAATTGAATGCCCATGTTTCGGTCCTCGAACCAGCCGCCGTTCTGACACAGCC
>JBOHTL010000389.1:0-2428 GCA_050733735.1 Gemmatimonadaceae bacterium | reverse complement strand
GATCAGGACTTCTTGTTATCAGGGTCTTCCGGAAGCGCCGGCGCGGGCCCCCAGACGTAGGCGGTGAATACCGATGGTTGCGGCACTCGCGGCATACCCGAGATGACGATGCCGACCAGCTCCTGGCTGTTCTTGATGTCGCTGCGTTTCATGAGGTAGGAACTCCGGCCGCCAACCTGGGGCGGCGACGTGAACGGACGTCGCCAACCCCACCTTCGGCTCGCGGCATACACGAAGGCGTAACCGCTCAAAGCACCACCGGTGCCAACTCGGCTGGATTCTGAAGTTGTTGTGTTGTATAGAGTTAGCTTTGTGCTATCGGGGTCGCGGATCGCCTGATGTCGCGACCTGACACATCGCAATTCACACTGGTTGTGTCAGTGTGAGACGCGCCCGTCCTTTCGCGCGAGAAAGACCTGCTCGTTTCCGCTCGCGGCCTCGATGGAGATCTGCCAACCTGCGTACGTCTCGCGGAGCTCGTCGACCGCATTACTCCCTGCCGCAATGGTCTCGACCAGGTGGACTCCTCCATCGAGCGTCGCGCTCTGCAGGACGGCGATCACACGAGCCCGCTCGCGCGCTGTGAGGCTGTTCAGCGCCGCATGCGAGCAGATTACGGCGTGTAAGGGGACGTCGGGATGGAACTCGCTCAGCGCTCCTGTGACGGCGTGCACGCGTTCCGCGAGTCCCGCCTGAATTGCCGCCTCCATCACGCGCTGCACTGCCTCCCCTTCCGACTCCACCGCTGTCACGTCGCAGCCGTTGGCCGCGAGATACAATGCTGACCGCCGCGCGGCGTCGCCCGCGACGAGGACATGTCCCCCTCCCCCCGCTCCGGCCCTGTCGCCGCTGATGGTCCGGACGAGCGCATCGCTCGAGCTGAGTCCCCAGTGTTCCGGCCGACGCAGCTCATCGTGCAGCTTGAGTCGTTTCCGCCGCCATGTGTCGTACTTCGGCAGACGCAGGCGCCTGGCGATGATGCGGTCCACTTCTTCGAGCAGAAGCAGCTCGGTCAGCGCGAACTGCGGCTCAGAGGCGATCTTCGCGGCGGCTTCGTCACCGATGGCCAGGATGGCCGACCGTGGAATGGACTCCTTGTAATTCTCGATCTCCTGCTCGAGAAAGAGCTCGTATTCGTGACGGAGTGATCGAGCGGAACGGAGCGCCATGGGGCAGCAATGTCTGTGTATGCTGTGCGTGGCGCAACACCCATCACCCGTCTAATCCAAGGCCTCGAGCAGCGCGCCTTTGATGTAGCCCGTCTCGGGAATCGTGAGCACTTCGGGATGATCGAGCGGCTGTCCCCGGAGCTCGCGCAGGGCAATGCGTCTGCCGGAGTCGGAGGCAGCGGACTCGAGCATCTCGAGGAAGAGCGCCTTGGTGAGGTGGTAGCTGCAGCTCGCGGTGAACAGCAATCCGCCCGGCGCGAGCAGGCGCATGGCGCGGAGGTTGATCTCCTTGTAGCCGCGGATCGCCGATGGCAGCGCGCTGCGCGATTTGGCGAAGGCGGGCGGGTCGAGCACGATGGTGTCGAAGCGCTCGCGTGCGCGCTCCCCGTCCTTCAGGAAGTCGAAGGCGTTCGTCTCGATCGTCTCGATGTTCGTGAATCCGTTCCGCGCCGCGTTTTCCCGTGCGCGTTCCAGCGCCGCGCCGGACGCGTCGAGCGCGAGTACCTGGTTGGCGTTTCTCGCCAGGTGCAGCGCGAACGAGCCATGGTAGCTGAAGCAGTCGAGCGCGCGCCCCCCTCCGCGGGCGCGTTGGCCGATGAGGACGCGATTCTCGCGCTGATCGAGGAACGCGCCGGTCTTCTGTCCTTCCCACGGCGCGGCGAGATAGCGGACGCCGTGCTCGTTCACCTCGACCGTCTCGGGGACCTGGCCGGCAAGCAGCCGGCTTTGCAATGTGAGTCCTTCCTTCTTCCGCAGCGGCACGTCGTTGCGGGCGAGAATACCCCGCGCGCCCGTCGCGGCGTGGATCGCGGCGACGATGTCGTCGAGGAACGCCTCGAGTCCGGCGCTCATCATCTGGACCACGATCCAGTCGGCATAGCGATCGCAGATGAGCGATGGAAGGCCGTCGCCTTCGCCGTGCACCATGCGGTAGGCGTTCGCGAGGTCGCGCAGCGGGGCTCGCCGCTCGACGCAGGCGGCAATGCGCCGCTGCCACCAGGCGGCATCGATGCGCGCGTCGGGATCGCGATCGAGGAGGCGCAGACTGATCTCGGACTTCGGGCTCCATAAGGCGACACCGAGCGGTTTGCCGCGGATGTCGCGCACCTGCACCGCTCCCGCGGGCGCATCGGGACGACCAGCGACATCGCTGCGGAAGATCCACGGGTGGCCGTGCTGCCATCGCCGCGCTCCCTTCGGCGAGACCACGGCGACGTCCCCTTTGTCAGCGCTCACAGGCGGTTGAAATCAGCGAAAAA
>JBOHTL010000388.1:0-3775 GCA_050733735.1 Gemmatimonadaceae bacterium | reverse complement strand
CCTATTACCACCGTGTCGGAGTATCCGCGAGCTGCCGCGGAGCGACTCGTTTCGCTGGACGTGTTCCGCGGCCTGACCATCGCGGGCATGTTGCTGGTCAACGATCCGGGGACATGGAGCGCGATCTACCCGCCGCTGCAGCACGCACCCTGGCACGGGTGGACCCCGACGGATCTGATTTTTCCCTTCTTCCTGTTCATCGTCGGCATCACCACGCAGCTGTCGGTCTCCGCGCGTCGGGCGCGAGGCGACGATGAGCGCGCGGTGCGCAGGCAGATCTTCCGGCGCGCCGGTCTGATCTTTCTCTTCGGGCTGCTCATCAACGGGTTCCCCTTCTTCACGTGGGGCCAGGTGGACGGCAACCCCGATCCGGGTTTCGGCGACCGGATCGTCGACCGGCTGCTGGATTGGCGGATCATGGGCGTTCTCCAGCGCATCGCGCTCGCCTACCTGATCTCGGCGCTCATTGCCACGCGGGCGACGATACGGACGCAGGTCATCGTGACCGCCGCTCTCCTGCTCGGCTATTGGCTCGCGATGACCGTGCTACCGGTGCCTGGCACGAATGGCACGCCTGGAGCACTGCTGCTGGATCGGCCGGAAACAACGATGGCGGCGTACTGGGATCGCTTCCTTCTCGATTGGACGCGGTTCGGACTCGGGAATCATCTGTGGAGTGGAAGCGTCACCTGGGATCCAGAAGGATTTCTGTCGACGGCTGGCGCGGTCGGGACTGCGCTGCTCGGGAATCTGGTGGGCCGGTGGATCGGTCAGCGAAAGCCGCTGGTCGAACGCGTTGCCGCGATGTTCGCCGCTGGCGCGATCGGGATGGTGGTGGGACTGATGTGGAACTGGGTCTTCCCGATCAACAAGGGGATCTGGACGAGCTCGTACGTGCTGTTTACCGCCGGAATGGCCACGGTAGCGCTGGCGACCATCATGTGGCTGGTGGACGTGCAGAACCGGAGCCGCTGGACGACACCATTCGTGATCTATGGCATGAATCCCATGGTCGCCTTCGTCGGCTCGGCGGTGATGGCGCGCCTCATCTATTCCATCCTCCGCGTCGATTACAACGGACAGTCCGTTTCGCTGCAGAACTGGATCTATCAGACCGCGTTCGCGTCCTGGCTGGCGCCGAAGAATGCATCGCTCGCCTTCGCCGTGGCGTTCGTCACATTCTGGTACGCCGTCCTCGCCATTCTTTATAGGCGGAAGATCTTCTTCAGGGTGTAAACCGAGCCGATGCTGGAACGCGAGTTGCCTCGACAAGAGGCCATGAAGTGTGGTCCATGTCACGCGACGCGCGCCGTCTTCATGGCGGCGTCTGTCGCGCTTGTCGCGCTCGTGCCCGGTTCGACGCTGCGCGCGCAGTCGGCGTCCGAAGTCGCCCCCGCGGTACGCACGGTCGAAGAGGGTGCGCGCAGCGCCGCCGCGTCGAAGGCGACCGCGCCGCGACAGCGCGCCCAGTCGCGGCGTCGGACCTCGCGCCGCACCCCTGTTCGAACCGCGCGGGCCGCAGCCCCGACATGGTCTGCTCCGCGCAGCGCGCCGGCGCTCGCGGCGAGCCTCGGATCGATTCTCGGATCGCGGGTGCGCGGCGGCACCTGGGGTGTGATCGTCGTTTCGGTCACGCGCGGTGATACGCTGTTTTCTCAGAATCCGGACATGCTGCTCAAGCCGGCGTCGATCATGAAAATGATGACGACGGGAGTCGCGCTCGAACGCTTCGGTCCGAACCACACCTTCCCGACCGTCGTGTTGCGCGACGGCGCGGTGAATGATGGCGTCCTGGAAGGGAATCTGTACCTTCGCGGGGGCGGCGATCCCACGCTGTCGCTGCGCTTCTGGCAGGGGGAATCGCCACTGGATGCGCTCGCGAAGCAGATCACCGCTTCGGGCATCCGGGCAGTGACGGGCGCGATCGTGGCTGACGAAAGCGCGTACGCCGGGGTGCGCATACCACACGGCTGGAAGTCCTCGTACCTGATGTCCGCGTACGCCGCGCCGGTTTCTGCGCTCTCGCTGAACGAGAACGTGGTCTGGATCGAGGCGCGTGCGGAGAATGGCAAGGCGGTCGTCGAGCTCGACCCGCCGAGCACGGCGATTCCGGTGACGAGCTCGGTGCGCGTCGTGGGCGGCAGCGGCGGGCGCGTGCGCGCGCGGCGCAACAACGACGGCGGCATCACGGTGACTGGCACCATTGGGCGCAACTCGCGACCACGTCGCTACTCGCTCGTCGTGCAGGAACCCCCGATCTTCGCGGCCGGAGCGCTGCAGGCATCGCTGCAGAAAGCTGGCGTCGAGGTACAGGGTGGTTTGCGCACGGGCGCCACTCCCGCGGGAGCGGAGCAGGTCGCGGAAGTCCACTCGCTTCCCCTCGCCCAGATCGTGTCGTATATGAATCGCGAGAGCATCAACCACTACGCCGAGCTGCTGTATCGCAACGCGGCGCGCGAGGACGGACGCCAGGCCTCCGCGCAGTCGGCGCTCGAGGAATTGCGCGAGTTTCTTTCGACGAAAACGGGGACCCGTCCGGAGCACATCAACGTCTCGGATGGCAGCGGATTGTCCGAAGCTGATTCGCTCACGGCGCGTTCGATGGTCCAGCTGCTGGCGTACGCCCACAGGGCACCCTGGAGCTCGGTCTTCCACGCATCCATGCCCGTCGCCGGGGAATCGGAGCTGATGCGCCGGCGCATGCGCTCGACGCCCGCCGAGGGCAACCTGCACGCGAAAACAGGCACGACGAACACCGTCGCGTCGCTTGCGGGGTATGTCACCGCGCTGAACGGCGAAGTGCTGGCCTTCGCCTTCATCTACAACGGCGGGGATCGATTCGGCGCGCGCGCTGAGATGGACCAGATGGGTCCGACGCTCGCGAACTTCTATCGCGACTAGACGGTTGTCTCGCGGATCCTGATGCCGCGTTTCGCGAGCTCCTCGATGTACAACGCTGGCGGCATCGCTTCGTCCGGAGTGAGCACGCCCGCCGCGGTGACCTGCTTGCGCACCTGCATCATGCCGGTGATCGCGAGCGAGAACCCCGTGGCCCGCTCCATCGCGCTGATGCCGCGTTCGGCGTCATAGTAGTCCAGCAGTTCCCACGAGAGGGCCCGGGATTGCCCGCCTTTCGTGCCTTCGACCGTCACGCGCAGCGCGACCAGGTCCCTGCCGTCGGGTTTCGTCAGCTTCGGCGCCACCGCGGCGATGAATGCATCACGTGGGATCACCCGGTGGCCTTTCACGTCGATGGGCTCGAGCTCGAGGAGACCGAGCTCGCGGATCGCTTCCATCAGCTTCGCATGACCGGGATACCGGAGCGTCTTGTACTCCATGGTGGGGATGCGTCCCTCGTAGCGGAACGCCATCGTCGAGAGGCCGCCTGCCGTGTGAAATGCCTCCAGCTCGCCGATGGGTTCGGGGAAGCGCACCGGCACGATCTCGGAGAGCGCTTTCACGCGCGTGCGCTTTCCGCCCCGCAGCACCCAGGAAAGCGTCGTATAGTAGTCCAGCACGCCCTCGATGGAATACACGATCTGGTAGTTGAGCGGCGGCTCGGGATTCTGCGGCAGCCCGCCGACGTAGATGCGCACGGCATCGACCGCGTCGAGCTGACGGATACCGTGTTCCGAGAGGATGTTCACCATCCCCGGCGCGAGCCCGCAGTCCGGAATCACCGAAGCTTCTTCCGCGATCGCGCGATCGTGCAGCGTCTTCTGCTTGAAGACGATCTCCGTGTTTCCGCCGAGGTCGCAAAAGTGGACGCCGGCGT
>JBOHTL010000387.1:0-2147 GCA_050733735.1 Gemmatimonadaceae bacterium | reverse complement strand
ATCCAGGCCCGCAACGGCAGCAGACGCGTGACGGGGCGCACGTGGGAAACACCGAGGGCGGGCGTCTATCGGGCCTCGATCACCATCCCGTCCGCCGGCAACTGGCGCCTCGCAATCACGACAAACTTTGGAGAGAGCCGGGCGCAGACGCTTCCCTGGCGCGCCATCGCGCCCGGCGAGCGGGTCTCCCCGCTCGTCGAAGCCGAACGGGGTCGCCAGCTATTCGCCGCCCGCGGGTGCGTGAGCTGTCACGTTCACAGCGCGGTCGACGTCGAGGGCCAGAACAAGACGCTCGGACCCGATCTCTCGCAGCACCGTCTTCCGGCGCAATACCTCGCGCAGTTCCTCGCGGATCCGTCGATCAAGCCGAAGTCGCCGGAGAGACCGGAGATGCCGAACCTGAATCTCGAACCGAAGGAGGTTTCGGCGCTTGTCGCCTTCCTGACTACTGAACCGGGTTCTCGGCCCGTCGCGAATGGTTCTCGGCCCGCCGACGTGAAGTAGACTTACGTCGGCGGTAAGTCCTCGACAGCGCGCTTCGCGCGATGGTGGGCGAGCGTATCCATGCTCACCGGCGCGAAGCGCCGCCGAGAACACACCGGCATCGCATCATGACTTGTCGATGCCGGGCCGAGAACGCGTTACGGGCACCGCGACGACGTATACCCCGCCGGACACTGCTCGGGCGTCGGCGCGGGTGCACTGAACTGTCCACCTGGGCCGCCATACGTGTACAGCGGCCGCTGCAGCACCGCGAGCTCCGCGCCCGGCACCGGCAGGTGCAGAATCGTGTTCTCCGGGAGCGTCTGCCAGCCGCGTGCATCAAGGAACGCTATCACGCCGCTGACGCCGAGTCCTTCCATGCGCTTCTCGTAGCGCAGCGCATCCCACAGGCTGCCGCAATCACCGTTGAGCTTACGCGGAACGCATCCCGCTTCGTCGGGCGGACCGTCGACGGTCACCTGCGGCAGCTGCCCGTTGGCGACGCGCGTAATGTTGATGAGGTCCGCCGCGCCCTGCGCGTCACCGGCGCGAAGTAGCGCCTCGGCCTCGAGCAGGTTCATCTCCGACACAAGCATGGCGGGCACTGGACCGCTCTGCCAGCTGTCGCCCGTGCCGTACCGGCGGAAGAAGTACCACGAGAAGCGGTACGTACCGCGACTCGCTGTGAAGATGTTGTTCTGGTTGAATCCAACATATGAACCTGCGGACGCGGGACCGGCCGCCCCCTGAATGCGACGATCCTTTGTGCGCATCTGGAAGGCCTCGCGATCCGCGACAGGCGTCGCCACCCAGTCCACGAAGCCGTTCGTCGAGTCTGCAGGTCCGATGAGCCAATAGCTCGGACGTCCGAAGTCACTCGGACGCGACGCCGTACGAACGCGGGCGACCAGACGCTGCCAGTCGTGCCAGAGGATGTCCGTCTGCGCGATCGGCACAAAGTCCTCGGTGATCCCGGCGTCGATCCGGTTGACGACTTCCGTCCAGTCGACCGCGGCGCGTTCCGTCGGCGTGCGCGCGGAGTAGACCATGAGACGCGCCACGAAAGAGTTCGCGAGCTGCACGAACTCGCCGGACGTCATTTCCACGAACATCCAGTTGTCCGCCGGGAAGGTGAAGTCCGATCGGGACGCGATGGCGATCGCGGAGTCCAGCTGCTGGATGGCCGCGGAGATCACAGCGCTGTAGTGCTGCAGCCGCGGCTCCGTGATGGTGTCGAGCTGCACACTCTCGTCGACCACGAACGCGGAGTCGAAGTAGAGTCCGAGGTAGCCGTGCGAGATGCCCTGCATGAACTTCGCGAACGCCAGCGCCCGATCTGTCGTTTCCTGGTCAGTGATGACCAGACCGTCCTCGATGGCCGCCGCGCCGTCCGAGGCCGCGGAGATCGCGGCATACAGATCATACCACGGTCCTTCGGAGACCTGGTTGCGTGCATTCACCGGGCTGTTGTTCCACGAGGAACGCGGCTCAGCGGAGAGCTCGAGCTGTCCGAAGTCGGCGAATCCCGATGTGATCTCCTGTGCCATCGTGGAGAAGGCCCACGACGGATAGTCGTCATGCCCCGCGCGACGCCACCATGTACGAAAGGAGGAAGCGATGAAAGACTCGGTCGCCGCGGGCTGGCGTGTCGCGCGATCCCGGTC
>JBOHTL010000386.1:0-7111 GCA_050733735.1 Gemmatimonadaceae bacterium | reverse complement strand
GCGCTGGTGACCGCGGACGTCGGCATCGCGATCGGGGCGGGCACCGAGGTCGCCGTGGAGGCGGGAGACATCGTGCTCGTGCGCAGCGATCCGCGTGACGTCCCGCGCATCATCGAGTTGTCGCGCGCCAGCTATCGCAAGATGGTGCAGAATCTCTGGTGGGCCGCCGGCTACAACATCGTGGCCATCCCGCTCGCCGCGGGCGTGCTCGCCGGTTTCGGCTTCGTCCTGTCGCCTGCGGTCGGTGCCATCCTTATGTCCGCGAGCACGGTGATCGTCGCCATCAACGCGCAGCTGCTGCGTCGTCAACAGATCTGATTGCACTGGCAACGGCCGGCGTCCTCAACGGAGAACGAACGCCATGTCGCTGAAGTTCAGGATGAGCCGATCGAATGTCCCCAGAATGTCGGTGCCGATGTTGCAATCGAGGTAGTTATCGGCTGCGGTGCGCGTGATGGGGCGTACGAGGACATCGACGGAGTCGGCCAACGCCACAGTGTCGCCGAGCATGAGCCGCACGTCGGTCAGCTTCCGCACCTGTACTTCGCTGATCCCGCCGGCGCTGCCGACTCGCCGTGACAGGGACGTTCCGGTGGAGTCGATGAACGCCTGGAATCTGCGGAAGAAGGGCTCGTAGAAGTCGGTCGTATTCGCGCCGGTGTCGAGTCGGCAGAGCAGTGGGTGATTCCGCCAGATCACGCGAATGAGGGGAGTCAGACCGCTGAGTGAGAGATTCGCCTGCGGCCGACGTGGAGCTTCGGCGGGCACGAACACTTCCTGGCCGCCGATGAGCTGGACTTCGCGCATCTGGTTGACGACGGGAAAACCGACGATGCCTGGAATCGTGTGATCACCGAAGGTGAGCATGGCGTCGTCGAGCACGAGAAAGACGACGTTGCGAAACGTCATCGAACCAATGGTGAGACTGGGCGCGACCGCGAGGTCGGCCGTGACTCTCAGCGCGGAGGATGTTCCGACGTCGATCCCCGCACGCAGGATTCGCAGTCCCAACGCGTTTGCCTCAGAGCGCATCATCGTCGAAAGGTTCGCGCCGGTATCGAAGACGTACTGTCGCGCCGAATCGCCGACTGCCACGGGAATGCGTCCTTGTCGCATCGGCAAGAGCTCGAGCCGCGAATCGTGACCGTCTGTGGCTCTGTGGACGCGAGCGCCTGGAAGATGCGCCTCACGTTGCGTACGTCGCGTATCGTTCCACGTTCGAGGTGCGTCGTGTCTGCGAGAAGGCTGTCCGCGGCGTTCAGTCCTTTGGCGTACTCGAACAGCCGCAGGTGGTTGTCGAGCGCGATCTCCCGGATGAAGTCGGCCAGCGTATCGGGAACGCCGTCCTGGTGGAGCACTCGCGATATCGCCGCATTCGACTGCGCCGGTTCGTTGAATGCGTATCGTAGCAGTGCAGCGGCGATGTCGGCCGCGGCGTGATCGTCGCGTGGCGCGTTGCGTACTCGCTCTCGCAGCGCGAAGTAGTCGCGGCTCGAGCGCGCCCGCTCGATGTCCGCGAACGTGAGCGGCGCGCCGTGTATCTGATCACGCTGATGCGGCGGTGCTGCGCATGCGACAACGAGAGCGACGGCGAGTGCAACGGCTGTCAAACTAGATGGTCTTGCGCGGCTCTTCTTCACTGTCGGGTGTCGCGTTCAGCGCAGCGTTGTCCTGCTCCTTCGACTGACGATAATCCGTTCCGCCGGGCTCGTGCGGTGCCCCGGGTGACGTGGGATCCGCGCCGTCGGCCAGGGGATCCGAGAACGGCGGGCGCTGATGCGACGGGGAGGCGATGTCTCGATTGAGGTCCTTGTCCATGGCAATGCGCTCGAGTGAAGGGTTACTCCACCCGAGCGCAATCCACGTACCGCTCCAAACGCGCTCCTCTACCGCGAATCGTCCGACGTCACCTCGCCATTGCGTGCTGTCACGACACCTGCCACCAACAACAGCATCGAAGCCATGAACAGGATCGTTGAGTGTGCTAAGATGTAAGAGGCACTGCCCGCAAAACCTGCCGCAGAGAGCAGCGCCATTGACCGCCAGACTCTGAATGGAGCGCGTTTAATCAGACTTACCAGCGTGACCGCGAGCTCTCCGACTCCGAGTGACGTGAGTGCGGTCATGGCCAGAATCTCGAGGCGCCGCCCCTCGGGCACGGCCAGCATCGTATACGCCACGGATAGCAGCAGGAGCACTGTTGTAGGACGGGTCACGATGTTCACGAGCGTCATGTCTCCTCCCGTTACTCAGCGTAGTAGGTACAAGTGTCGCCGCCGGACGAGCACGTGTATGTGCCTTCCGCGATCGAATCGTCGATGAACTCCTGCACGGTCTTCGTCACGTCGTCCTCGCCGCCGAAGCTGTCATAATCGCCACGAGAATCGTCGTCACTGCCAGAGCTGCCTAGGGAACTGCCTTCCTGGTTGCTCAATTTCGCCGCATCAGTGCACGCGACCAATCTGTCGAGAGCAAGATTCCACTTATCCAGTAGGTCGAGAAATACGATGATCGCGGCGCCGGCCGCAGGACAGCTTACGCCGGTGCCAACGCACGCTGCGCTGGCCGCTTGCACGGCAGCAATCGCAACAGCGAGCTTCGCACTCGCGGCAAAGTAGGACAGGTATTCCGATGAGCAAGGTCCTTCTTCCGCGTGCAGTTGGGGTGGGAAAAAGAAGGAGAGCATGTCGGCAGCGATTGCAGGAATCGCCGAGAGCATGTCACGCGGCGGGATGCTCGCTACGGAAGCATTCGTCGGCTCCGATGCAACATTGATCTGTCCCTGCGGCGTCCCTGTCGAATCGAAAGTCGTGACGCGCACTTTGCGCCTGAGATAACCGTTCCCATGGCGAATGTATGCCAACCCGACGACGGCCTGGATGTGACCGTTCTCGAAGGTGTAGATCAACGTTGGAAGCTCCGCTCCCTTTCTGAAGTACCAGGCGAGACTCAGCGTCTTGCCACCCGGCTGCCTGAAGTGCTTCACGATGGTCCGAGCCTCACCTGCCGGCCCGGAATGCAACGATGCCACACGAGCCGAGACCATGACGGGCTGAGTTCCGACCTTTGTCGATCTGTGAAGTCGACCCGGTCCGGCCGCCTGAAGCAGAGCGAGCTCTGTATTCACGCGAACCCGAACCGCTTGCGTTTCTTCAGTAGGATCGACGTGGCCCGCAGATGTAGGGCTACCATCGGAGCATGCTGCCAGGAGCGTGAAGCCGACGAGGGCGACATGCGCGAGCGACGTCGAGTTTCGTCTGATCATGGTTGCAACCTCTAGGGAGATACGAATCCCGAAGCGCTTCCGAGATCTCCGACCCGAAAGCGTCGCCGACACCTGATGGGTCGGACCTCCACAGTACGCGATCGCAGCGCGAGGTCGACACCAATTCCTTGCACGTCGTATCACCGAAACGCTACGCGATTGCGTCATCGCCGCGTCATCGAGCCTTCGCAGTACCTGCTGTTTCCCTCGTTTTCCTGTTGTTTGCGCACCAAATAGGCATGCGGCGCTGACGGCTTTATATTCCGGCGCCGATGGCCTCCCCGACAAAGGAAAGCACCATTCTCGACGCGCGGGCGCTCGCGCGAACCCTCCGCCGCATGGCGGACGAGATCGTGGAATTGAACAACGGGACGGACGGCCTCATCGTCGTCGGCATCCAGCGCCGCGGCGTGCAGCTCGCCGAGCGCATCGTGAAGCTCATCGGTGAGCGCGAGAAAGCCGCCGTCTCCCAGGGCGCGCTCGACATCACGCTGTACCGCGACGATCTCCAGACGGTCGGACCGCGCCCGGTCGTCGGACCCACGAACATTCCGGTGAACATCGACGGCCAGCATGTCGTCATCGTGGACGACGTGCTCTACACCGGCCGCACCGTGCGCGCGGCCCTCGACGAGCTGGCGGACTTCGGACGTCCGCGCCGCATCGCCCTCGCCGTTGTCATCGATCGCGGGGGACGCGAGCTGCCCATCGCTCCGGACGTCGTGGGCAAGGAGATCGACGTTCTACCGGACCAGCGGGTCGACCTCTTCATCGAGGAGCTGGATGGAAGGGACGCGGTGATTCTGGCACCGAAGGAACCAGCTTCATCGGCATGAATCCTCCGGCCTCCGCCCCGCTCGGGAAAGACCTGCTCGCGCTCGCGCCGCTCTCCGCCGAGCAGATCAAGCTCATTCTCGACACGGCGGAGCCGTTCAAGGAGATCAGCGAACGTCCGATCAAGAAGGTGCCCACCCTCCGGGGGGCAACCATCGTCAACCTCTTTTTCGAGGCGAGCACGCGAACGCGCATCTCCTTCGAGTTCGCCGAGAAGCGACTGTCGGCGGACACCGTGAACGTCGCCGTGTCCGGATCGAGCGTCGCCAAGGGGGAAACGCTCGTGGACACGGCGCGCAATCTCGAAGCTATGCGCATCGACATGGTCGTCATCCGCCACGGCGCATCCGGCGCCGCGAGCTTCCTCGCGGAACGCATCCAGAGCAAGGTGATCAACGCGGGCGACGGCACCCACGAGCATCCCACGCAGGGACTGCTCGACATGCTCACCCTGCGCGATCACTTCAAGAAGCTCGAAGGCCTCAAAGTCTGCATCGTCGGCGACGTGCTGCACTCGCGGGTCGCCCGATCCAACATCTTCGGGCTGCGCACGATGGGCGCGCAGGTCGGGGTGTGCGGGCCGCGCTCGCTGCTTCCGAACCACATCGACGACATGGGTGTCACCGTGTTCGACCGCGTCGAGGAGGCCATCGAATGGGCCGACGCGCTCAACATCCTGCGTCTCCAGCTCGAGCGCATGCAGTTGGGCTACATCCCCTCGCTGCGCGAATACAACCGCGTCTTCGGCATCACGCGCGAACGGCTGGACCGCGCCGGCCGCGAGATCCTCATCCTTCACCCGGGCCCGATGAACCGCGGCGTCGAGATCGACTCCGACGTCGCCGACGGACCGCACAGCGTGATTCTCAATCAGGTGACCAACGGCGTCGCGGTCCGCATGGCCGTGCTGTACCTGCTCTCCGGCGGCAAACCGGAGCTCGCGGAAAAGGCCAAGGCGGGAACGGCATGACCACGCTGATCCTCACCGGCGGGCGGGTCATGGATCCGAGCCAGAACCTGAACGAAGTCGCCGACGTCGCCATCGTCGATGGCAAGATCGACGGCATCGGGCGTGGGCTTGGAGAAGGGAAAGGACAGGACGTCGAGACCCTCGAGTGCAAGGGCCTCGTCGTCAGCCCCGGCTTCATCGACGTGCATTGCCACCTCCGCGAGCCGGGGCGCGAGGATGTCGAGACCATCGCCACCGGTGCCGCCGCCGCGGCCGCGGGAGGGTTCACCGCCATCTGCGCGATGCCCAACACGGATCCGGTCACGGACAACCAGGCGGCGGTCGGCTTCATCATTCGTCAGTCGCTCCGGGCCCGAATGGCTCGCGTGCATCCCATCGGCGCCATCTCGGTCGGGCAGCGGGGAGAATCGCTCGCGGAATTCGGAGAGATGATCGCCGCTGGGGCGGTCGCGGTCAGTGACGACGGCAAGCCGGTGGCCAGCGCGCATCTGATGCGCACGGCCCTCGAATACGCGCGCACCTTCGGTGTCCCAGTGGCCGACCACTGCGAAGAGCCGACGCTCGCGAAAGGCGGCGCGATGAACGAGGGCATCGTGAGCATGCGGCTCGGGCTCAAGGGCATTCCGTCGGAGGCCGAAGAGATCATGGCCATCCGCGACATCCTGCTCGCTCGGCGCACCGGGGGACACATCCACTTGTGCCACATGAGCACTCGTGGATCGGTCGAGCTGATCACGTGGGGAAAAGAGCGGGGAATCCGGGTCACCGCCGAGGTATGCCCGCATCACCTGTCGCTGACCGAAGATGCCGTCGGCGAGTACGACACCAACGCCAAGATGAATCCGCCCCTCCGCAGCGCTGAAGACGTCGAGGCGGTGCGACAGGCGGTGAAGGACGGGATCATCGACGTCATCGCCACGGACCACGCGCCGCACCACTACGACGAGAAGGAACGCGAGTTCGCGGACGCGCCGAACGGGATCGTCGGCTTCGAGACCGCACTCGCGGTGAACATCACCTGGCTGGTAAAGCCCGGAATCATCGACGTCGCGACGCTGATCGAGCGCATGTCCTGCGCGCCGGCGCGGATCTTCGGGCTGCCGGGGGGCACGCTCCGGAAGGGGAGCATCGCCGACGTGACGGTGTTCGACCCTGAAACCAACTGGGTCGTCAATGCGTCGCTCTTCCGGACGAAGGGGCGGAACACCCCGTACCAGGGGATGACACTGACCGGCCGGGTACACTATACGGTCGTCGGCGGACGCGTCATTCACCGCGGCGTGATCTGACCTTATCTTGGGCTGAGCCATGAGCCGGAAATTCCCCGCAGGGCGCCGATCGCGTACGCCAAGCGTCGACAGGACGTCGCCGCTCGACGCGGTCACGCGTCTGGTCGAGGAGCGCGGCAAGTACGAGCAGTGGCTCGAGGAGCTGGAAGAGAAGAAGGACTCGACGCCGCCGAAGGTCTTCGATCGCGTCCGACAGGATTATCTCATGCGGCTCCAGACCGTCGTCGACCAGCTGCGGGAGCACACCGCGACGCTCCAGGAGCATGCCGCGAACCTGGTCGCCAAGCTTCGAGAGCTCGAGGCGAATGAGCAGGAGATCACCGACGAGCTCGCGGAGACCGAGCTGCGCGCCAATGTCGGCGAGATCACCGAGGCCGAGTGGGAGGCGACGAAGCGCAAGGCACAGCGGGAGGTCACGAAGCTCAAGGAGCAGCAGGAAACCGTCGCCGACGACCTGATTCGCATCCGTGACGTACTCAGCGACGAGCCGATCGAGGACGAGGAAGAAGAGACGCCGCGTACGTCGGCGGACTTCGACGAATTAGAGTTCCTGAAGTCCGTCGTCGGCCCCACCGGCGGGACGCCCGTCAGCTCGCCGAAGGTCACCGCCTCGTCGCCGCCGCCGAGGCCCGAGACCCCGTCGTCGGGCGTCCCCACGCGGAGCGCCCCGTCCGGCAACACGGCGGCGCGCCGCACGCCCTCGGGCGGCGCCGCTCCACAGCCGCGCTCTACGCCGACTGGCACGTCCGCTGC
>JBOHTL010000385.1:0-3178 GCA_050733735.1 Gemmatimonadaceae bacterium | reverse complement strand
GTGCACCAGCACACTGTCAGTGACCGACTCGCCCGGCGCGAGCGCGAGCGGCCCGGCGTAGTACGCGAGGATGCACAACGCCGCTGTCTCGTTCTCCCAGCGCGCACCAACTCTACGATCCAGACCCGCCTGAACGCGTTCGCCGCAGCGGTCCACGTGGATGATCTCGCGCGCGTGATTGCCGACCACGAATGTCGCGTACGTGTCGACGGCAAACGCCACCGCAGTGGCGCTCGCCGGGATTCAGTCGCGAGCTCGCGGCGAAGCTCGGGCGCAGCTACACGGTCGGCTTCTGGGTGAAGAACAACGGCGCCGAGTTCCACGCGAGGGTGGGCGGCGTCGGCGCGACACACGGCGCGTACGAACGTGCTGCGGCCGGGCACCTTCTGGATCGACGACCTGACGATCGGCGGGATGTGACGATGAGTTGGAACGGTCTGGGGACGCCATTTGTGGTATATTCAGCCTGGGCTCGCGATCCGCACCAGGGCGAGCGACAGCACGGGCGCTACTGGCGACGCCGCAACCTCCATCAAGGCGTCAATGAATCCGTGGATCCTGCGTGCCGAGGCACCGGCGACGTGCCGCACGCTGGATAGCGCGACAGTAAAGCGCATCCAATGGCTCTTCGATCGCGTCTGCCGTCACGGCTACGGCGCCGAACACTCGCTGAAAACGGCGGTCCAGATCGGCGCGACGCGCATGGCCGAAGCGGGCGCTACGCGCGACGCGATTCGCTCGGCGATCGTCGGGTGTGTACATGGACCGGCGCCGGACGATCCGCGCCCGACGACGCACATGGCCGGAGAATCGCGCGTCGTCTCGATTCGCAAGCGCATGACGGGATGGGCGGACACGGCGGTGAGCAACGTTCCCGCCGCGACGAAGAGTGTTTCCGAGGCCACGAACGACGTTCCCGTCATGACCTCATGAAAAGTCGATCGGGCGATCTCCTGCAACGCCTGATCTCTGGCGGCGAGATGAGCGCATTCGACATTCGCGCCGAGCTTCGCGTCGCCGCCGCCGAGTTCGATCAGCTCGTTGATGGCACGAAGATCATGTCGCTCCCTCACCAGCTGTGTTTCGCGACGCTGCTGATCGAGCGCGTGCCGCGTCTCGCGCGCAGCGGCAAGACGCTGCGCGACCAGGCGCTCGCGGCGATCGCCTACAGCTCCGGCGCGACAGCAGTCCACGGCTCGCAACCCATGAAGTGGAGCGGCCTCAAGGCGCGACGCAGTTGACACGTGCCTCGGTGAAGAACCTTTTGAGGAGTCTTTGATGTACACGTACGACGACGAGTCAAACGATCAGCTCGACGACACGCAGCTCCTCGCGCGGGAACAGGACGAGCGCGACGACTATCGACGCCGTCGGCAGGAGGAGCCCCGTTTCCACACGACGACATTTGGCGTGGTTCGCGGATCCCCGGCACTCATCGAATCCTGGGAGCGGTGGTGGAAGACCAACCTTGCGGCGAGAATGCGGGGGATTCTGACCCGCGGCATCGGCCGATGATCGCCCTCGGCCGGCGACCGGATTAGCGAGGCGGCTCGAGCGGATACTGCTCCGGCCGCCAGAGAGAGAGCGGCACGTTGTGTGACTTGTGTACCACCACATGACGCCCTCGACCACGACACATCTCCGCATATCGGCCGTTGCCGTTGTAGTTCTGCTGGGCACGGCAGCATGTTCCCGCGATCCATACGTCCCCGGCCAGGCTGAGGAAGTCCTCGGAGTCTCGATGGGCGCGGTGCGGAACGCGATCGATGCCCGGCTGGACAGTGGCGAGGCGCCGACCTGGGTAACCGAGGATCGGTGGAAGCGCGTGAAGAAGCTCTACGCCAACTGGAACCACGCCCCGCTCTGGCTGGAACCCGAAGGCGTTCGTGACCGCGCGACGGCGCTCCTCAGGGTCCTTGATGAAGCGCCGCGACATGCGCTCGAGACCGAGGGCTATCCGCTCGACTCCATCAGGCTCGTCGTCGGCGACGGCAAGCTCGAGAAGACCGAATCCGCCGCCGCGCTCGCCGAGGCGGACGTGCTCCTCACCGCCGCGTACGTCGGCTACGCGACGGACATGCTTCTCGGTCAGATCGATCCAAAGACTGTCTCGCAGAACTGGCACATCCCGCAGAGAACGAGCGAGATCGACTCGGCGCTCGTCCGCTCCCTGCAGAGCCCATCGATGGAAGAAGGACTCAGAGCGATGGCGCCGCAGGAAGAGGGCTATGCGCAACTCACCCGGGAATACACGCGCTATCAGCAGATCGTCGCCGCCGGTGGATGGCGGAAGCTCGAAGGCTCAAGGGATCGTGCTGCCGCCGCGGAACGACTTCGCATCGAAGGCTTCGAGGCCGACACCGCGGATCTGAGCGGGGCGCTGGAGACGTATCAGGAACGTCACGGCCTGGAGCAGACGGGAAAGCTCGACGGACGCACGCTGCGCGCGCTGAACGTTCCGGCCGTCGAGCGGCTGAAACAGATCGCGATCAACGTCGAGCGGCACCGCTGGCTGCCGCGCTCACTCGGCAGCCGGTACATCTACGTGAACGTTCCCGCGTTCCGGCTCGAAGCGTACGACCTGGGACAGAAGGCCCTCGAGATGAAGGTCGTGGTGGGCGCCGAGTACGACGGGCGAGCGACGCCGGTGTTCGCCGACTCGATGGAGTTCGCGGTGTTCCGTCCGTACTGGAACGTGACGCCGAACATCGCGGCGAACGAGTTCTTCCCAAAGTATGGCAACTCGCTCCCCGCGGGCTACGAGTTCTGGCGCGAGGACGGACAGCTGCGCATCCGGCAGCGCCCCGGCGAGAAGAACTCGCTCGGCCTCGTGAAGTTCATGTTCCCGAACTCCTTCAACATCTATCTGCATGACACGCCGGCGAAGTCGCTCTTCCAGCGGGCGGATCGCGCGGCGAGCCACGGCTGCATCCGCGTCGCGGAGCCCGCGCGCCTCGCCGAGTTCGTGCTCGGCTGGGATGGCGGCCGCGTGGACGACGCGATGCACGGGTCAAACAACAACCACGTGAAGCTGCCCTCGAAGATCCCCGTGTACATCGTGTACTTCACGGCGTACATGCGCGATGGACATCTGCACTTCAGCGACGACGTGTACGATCGGGATGACCCGTTGCAGGAGAAGCGGGACTCTGTACCTCCGAGGGTCGCTGCTTAGAGG
>JBOHTL010000384.1:0-5057 GCA_050733735.1 Gemmatimonadaceae bacterium | reverse complement strand
GGATCGATCCGCGCCGCGTGGGCTGCTCGTTGAGGCGGTGAATCGGCATGATCGGAAACAGCTGATCGATCGCCCAGCTGTCGGGCAACGACTGGAACACCGAGAAGTTGCAGAAGTAGCGATCCACGAGCGACGCATCGAGATCGTTCACGATGTCCTCGAACTGATCGCGCTGCTTCACGACGTGGCGCGCGATCACGTTGAGGGTCGCGTGATAGATGCGTTCGGCCATCGCGCGTCCGCGCAGCGACAGCACCCCGGTGTTGAACAGCTCGTTCGCCCGCTCCTTGTCGAAGGTCAGGTCGTGGTAGATCTCGCGGATGCGGCGACGTGAGACGTTCTTTCGCCCCGCGTCCTTGTAGTCGGCGACCATCTCGTGCAGCAGCGCGTGATCGTCGTCGGTGAGCTGCGGCATCTCGCGCACCTCGTGCGACTCGACGTCGATGACCTTCAGCAGCAGCAGCGCATGATGCGCCGTGAGGGCGCGCCCAGACTCACTGATGAGGTGCGGCATCGGCAGCTCGTGCTCGCGGCATGCTTCCGCGACCGTGTACACGATGTCGTTGGCGTACTCCTGCAATGAGTAGTTCACGCTGGAGTCCGACTCGGAGTTCGTGCCGTCGTAGTCGACTCCGAGGCCGCCGCCGACGTCCAGGTGCGTCACGTCGAGTCCCATCTGGCGCAGCTCGACGTAGAAGCGCGTGATCTCCTGCAGCCCGTTCTTGATGTAGCGGATGTCCGTGATCTGCGATCCGAGGTGGAAGTGGATCAACTTGATCCAGTCGAGCTTCTCCGCGGCGCGCAGCTTCTCGATGGCGCTCATGAGATCCGCGGCATTCAGGCCGAACTTGGACTTCTCTCCGCCGCTCTCCTTCCAGCGGCCGAAGCCGCGCGACGCGAGCTTGATCCGGACACCGGCCGTGGGCGTCACCTGCAGCTCGTCGGCCACCTGCAGCAGCACGTCGATCTCGCTCAACTGCTCGATGACGACGAATACCTGGTGCCCCAGCTTCTGGCCCATCAGGGCGAGGCGCATGAATTCCTCATCCTTGTAGCCGTTGCAGACGATCAGATGATCGGTGTGCTCCGCGAGCCCCAACACCGCCTGCAGCTCAGGCTTGCTCCCGCACTCGAGGCCGACGCCGTGCGTGGACCCGAACTCCACGATCTCTTCGACCACATGGCGCTGCTGATTGACCTTGATGGGGTATACGGTCGTGTACCCGCCCTCGTAGCCGAACTCTTCGCGCGCGTGCGAAAACCGCTGGCTCAGGGCGTCGAGACGCGACCGCAGGATGTCCGAGAAACGCAGCAGCACGGGCAGCTGCACACCCTGCTCCTCGAGATCGTTCGCGAGCTCGTAGAGATCCAGCTCGCGATCCGGATGATCGGCGTGGGGTCGCACGACGACGTGACCACGTTCGTTGACGTCGAAGAACCCGGCGCCCCAGCCCTCGATGTTGTAGAGCGCCTTCGCGGCCTCGATCGTCCAGCCAGCCGGGGCGTCGGCCGCTATGGGTTCGGTGTGCGTCGCCATCAGTCAGAAGTTAAGTGAATCCGTGCAAGCAAAACTGCCCGCTCGTCGGTAGTGGGAACGGGTAAATGGGAAATGAGAGGGAAACGGGACCGGAGCCATGGGAAAGGGTCCGGAGCCTATTCGCGTCCCAGGTCGCCGGTCCCATGTCCCACTCATTTTCCCATTTACCCTTTTGCACCCTTCAGGGATACAGGAGTGTGACGCGCCATCCTTCCCCATCCCGCGTATACAACTGACGATCGTGCAGCCGGCTCGGCTTCCCTTTCCAGAACTCGATGGCTGACGGCGCGAGGCGAAAGCCGGACCAGAACGACGGCCGGGGAACGTCGCGGCCTTCGAATTTCGACTCGAACTCCGCGACGCGGGCGTCGAGGTCGCCGGCGCGCTCCATGGAGCGGCTCTGCCGCGACGCCCATGCGCCGATCTGACTGCCGCGCGCACGCGTCGCGAAGTACGCGTCCGCCTCGTCGTCAGTCACGGGCGTGACGCGCCCTTCGACGCGCACCTGACGCTCGAGCGGCGCCCAATGGAAGTTCATCGCCGCTCGGCGATTCTGTGCCAGATCGACGCCCTTGCGGCTCTCGAGGTTCGTGTAGAACACGAAGCCGCGCTGATCCACGTCCTTCAGCAGCAGCATGCGAATCGAAGGTTGCCCTTCCTCGTTCACGGTCGCGAGCGCGAACGCGGTGGGCTCCGGCATCTGCTCGCGCGGCAGCGCGCGCGCTTCCGCGAGTTGCTGCTGAAAGAGCGCGATGGGGTCGTGCAGCGGCTTAACGGTCGCCATCCAGAAGGCCGCCCAGGCCGCCGAGCACACTCCCCTCGCCCTGGCGGCGGCCACCCATCTTCGGAGACGCGGCGATGATGCGGTCGGCCAGCCGCGAGAACGGCAGCGTCTGCAGGACGACGCGGCCCGGCCCGGTGAGCTGGACGAAGAACAGTCCCTCGCCGCCGAAGAGTGCCGTCTTCACACCAGGCACCATCTGGATGTCGTAGTCGACCGTCTCCTCCATCGCGACGAGACACCCCGTGTCCACACGGAGCGTCTCGCCGGCAGCCAGCTTCATCTCGGCGAGCGTGCCGGAGGCGTGGAGGAACGCGAGGCCGTCTCCTTCGATGCGCTGCAGGATGAAGCCTTCGCCGCCGAAGAAGCCGGCGCCGATCCGGCGATTGAAGGCGATGCTCACTTCGACGCCGAAGGCGGCGCAGAGGAAGGCATCCTTCTGCGCGATGACGCGCCCGTTCCACTGACGCAAGTCGACGGCGAGGACCTTTCCCGGGTACGGCGCCGCGAAAGCGACGTCGCGGCGTCGACGTCCTTCGTTGGTGAATGTCGTGACGAAGAACGAGTCACCAGCGAGCGCGCGCTTCGCGCCTTTGAGCAGGCGTCCCATGAGTCCCGTCCCCGATCCGGACGGATCGAGGGTGGTGTTCATGTTGATGTCGTCCTGCATGTACATCATCGCGCCGGCTTCAGCGACGACCGTCTCGTCGGGATCGAGGGTCACGATCACCGCCTGCATGTCGTCGCCAATCAGCTTGTAGTCGATTTCGTGGGCCATTGAACCGCGAGGAAAACGGGAAGGAGTATCTTATTTGCCAATGCTTCTGGAACGCTACTACGATGACTCGCTCGCACAAGCGAGTTATCTGATCGGCTGCGAACGGACGCGCGAAGCGATCGTCGTGGACCCGAACCGCGACGTGGACCGGTACATGCGGGCCGCGGCGGCGCACCGCATGCGCATCCGATACGTCGCGGAGACGCACATTCACGCCGACTTCCTGTCCGGGAGCCGCGACCTGGCGCGCGCCAGCGGCGCCGCTCTCCTGCTGTCCGGCCATGGCGGCACGGACTGGCGCTATGGGTTCGCGGCTGACCATGGCACGCGGCTTCTGCATGACGGCGACGCCATCGACGCTGGCAAGGCGCGCCTTCAGGTGGTGCACACTCCCGGGCACACGCCCGAGCACATCTGCTTCCTCGTGACCGATACCGCGACGGCGGACGGCCCGGTGGGGATGATCACGGGCGATTTTGTGTTCGTCGGCGACGTCGGCCGACCGGACTTGCTGGAACGCGCGGCTAACGTCACGGGCAGCATGACGAACGCGGCGAAGGAGTTGTACGCCAGCCTGGCCAGGACACGCGCCCTTCCCGACTACCTGCAGCTCTGGCCGGGTCATGGCGCCGGCTCGGCGTGCGGAAAATCGCTGGGCGCCATGCCCCAGTCGACGCTGGGGTACGAGCGCCTCGTCAATCCGGCGTTTCAGCAGCCGACGGAATCCGCCTTCGTCGACTGGGTGCTCGCTGACCAGCCGGAGCCGCCGCGCTACTTCGCGATGATGAAGCGGTTGAATCGCGACGGCGCTCCTGCCCAGCCGCCGCGTGACTCCTTCCGTCAGGTCGACGCGTCCACGGTGGAATCGGCGCTGGACAAGGATCAGTGGGTGGTGGACGTGCGCAGCTCGGCCGATTTCGCGCAGATGCACGTCCCGGGAACGATCAACATCCCCGCGTCGAAGAGCCTGCCCACCTACGCGGGGACGGTGCTCACGTATGACACGCCGATTACGATCATCGCGAAAACCCGCGACCATGCGCAGGCGGTCATCGCGCAACTGGCGCTCATCGGCATGGACAACGTCGCCGGGTTCGCCACGCTCGAGGTTCTGCAGGAGATCAAGAGCGCGGGCCGCCGACTCGCGTCGGTTCGCGCGATCGATGCGAATGCGTTGTCTGCCAGACTCGAGCGAAACGGACCGCGCGTCATCGACGTGCGTGGCACCGCGGAATGGAAGAACGGACACCTTCCGAACGCAACGCACGTCTATCTCGGCGACCTGGATGCGCGCGTCGCTTCGTCGAAGCGGGACGAGCCTCTGGTCGTGCACTGCGCAGCAGGAACGCGCGCATCGATCGCGGCCAGCCTGCTCATGGCTCGCGGCTTCAGCGATGTGACGCTGTTGAGCGGCGGCTACGATGGGTGGAGGAAGTCCGGCCTTCCCGTCGAGCGCGAATGAGAACAGGAATCGTCATTGCGGCCGCGTGCCTTGCGGCGGCGTCAGCGGCGCAGGCCCGGCAGCCGGTGCGCGCGACGCTGCTGCTGCCCGCCCGCGTCTTCGATGGCGAGACAACGCATGATGGCTGGGCGGTGCTGGTTCGCGGTAACCGTATCGAAGCCGCGGGTCCGACGCCGCCGGCGACGGTATCGCCCGTCGACACGCTTCGATTGCCCGGTCTCACGCTCATCCCTGGCCTCATCGAGGCGCATTCGCATCTGCTGCTGCACCCCTACAACGAAGCGCCCTGGGATGAGCAGGTGCTGAACGAGCCTGACGCGTTGCGCGTTGCCCGCGCCGTGAACCACGCCCGCGCCACGCTGCTCGCTGGCTTCACGACGGTCCGTGATCTCGGCACCGAGGGCGCGGGCTACTCCGACGTCGGATTGAAGCGGGCCATCGACCAGGGAATCATTCCGGGGCCTCGGATGATCGTCACCACTCGCGCCATCGTGGCGAC
>JBOHTL010000383.1:0-5852 GCA_050733735.1 Gemmatimonadaceae bacterium | reverse complement strand
CGCATGTACACGGTACCGACGTTGTACGGCAACCGGCTCGTGATCGGCATGAACGACGGGCTTCCGCGAAAGACGGTCGACACGGCCGCCGTGCGACGCGCCGTCCAGCGCGACTCGGCCGAAGGACGCGAACGGTATCGCGCGATCCATCCGCTCGCCGAGGATCGCGACCGCTACTATCGCTTCTCCGGCGGAGACACGGTCGCCACCCTGTATTACTCGAACCGGCGCATCCCGATCATGCGGGTATTCGTGGCCCCGGTGCGGCGCCCCGAATCGAACTTCGCCGCCTTCGAGGGCGAGCTGGATTTCGACGCCGAGCGACATCAGCTCGTGCGCATGCGCGGACGGCTCGTGACGGTCAGCAGCGAGAAGCTGCCGCTCCTCGCACGAGCCACAGGGGCCATCGCGGTCGCGTTCATGGAGTTCGAGAACGTGGAGATCGACGGCCGGTATTGGCTCCCCGCCTATCAACGATCCGAGTTCCAGGCGCAGATGGGGCTGCTCGGTGATACCCGCCCCATCTACCGAATCGTCTCGCGCTTCCGCGACTACCGGATTCGTACCGATACGACCGTCGTCGCTACCGGCTCTGATACGCTCCCGAGAACCAGGGCCCGACTCACGTACGCGCCTGCCGACAGCGTCAGCGCGTACTCCGATTGGCAGGAGAACCTCGGCGACGCAAGCGCAGACGTGAGTAGTGGCGACTTCGACGATCTCGCGCCAGACGCGTGGCGCCCGACGGGCGGGCCCGTCGTGCGATTCTGGCCGCGATACCTCGAGGAAGTCGCCCGCTACAATCGGGTGGAAGGTCTCTACACCGGCGCGTCTGCCTCGGTGAACTTCCGCGACGCGGCGCCTGGAGTCTCGATCCGCGGTACGATCGGCTTGGGCTGGACGTCGCACAGCGTGCGCGGAGGACTTTCCGCGTCACTCGCTCGTGACACATGGATTCATTCCGCTCGCGTCGAGCGAACGCTGGCCAGCACCAATGACTTTCTCCTGTCGCTCGAAAGCGGCCTATCCCTCGGTCCACTGTTCGGCGGCAATGATGATGCCGACTACGTCGATCGCCGCGCCGTCGCGCTGAACACCACTCGCGTGTTCCGCAATGTCGATCGCGCGCTGCTCACGGTCGAGGGCGCATTCGTCGAGGACCGGCCGGAGGTCGCGCGCCTCGAGGACGGAATCTTCGGCTCCGAACCGTATCGACCGAACCGGAATGCGACCGCAGGACGCTACGCGCGCGGCACCGCGCGGCTGGAATGGCATCCGCGCGTCACGGGTGAGTCACTGTCGCCCGGCTTCGGCGCGCGCCTCACCTACGAAGTCGCGGCCGGTGATCTCGACTGGCAGCGGGTGGAGGCGCGACTCGCGATCCGGCAGTACTGGCGCGGACTGGCGTTCGCGTCGCGGATCGACGCCGGCGCCGTGTTCGGATCAGTGCTTCCTCCCCAGGTGATGTATGAGATCGGGGGCGTGCACGACCTGCCGTCGTACGAGTACAAGGAATTCGGCGGTGATCGCGCCGCGGCCGGACGGGCGCTCGCCGCCTACTACCTGCCCTTCGCCAGATCGCCCCTTCGTATTGGACGACTCGTCCTTCCCGGAATCAGCCCGGGAATCGGCATGGGGATCCAGGGCGGCTGGACCGACGCCACCAGCGACGCCGCGCGTTCTGCGCTTGTCTCACTCGGCGGAGACGGCGTGACACCGCTCTCCCGTCCGACCGATCGCGTTCGAGCAACGGCGGACTTCCGCGTGACGTTCCTGTCCGGCGCCTTCGGGTTTGGAATCTCCCGACCCATCGATCAGCCGGGAGAATGGAAGCCGTTCTTCGTCTGGGGCGCCGCGTACTAGGCCGACGTGCCGCGCTCGTACGTCCCCATCAGCTCCGCCTGACCCAGAATGTGTCCCTCCATGGCCTTCACGACATCGGCCTTCGTGGGCGACTTCAGATCACCAAGCATCGCGTCGAGCGCGTAGAGCTTGAAGAAGTAGCGATGCCGGCCGATCGGCGGGCATGGACCGCCCCAGCCGGTACGCTTCCAGTCGTTCCTGCCATCGCGCGCTCCCGCGGGCGTCTCCCCTCCCTTCGGGATCCCCGACGCCGAGGCCGGAATGTCGTACAGCACCCAGTGGACGTACACCATCTTCGGCGCCTTCGGATCAGGAGCGTCCGGGTCGTCGACGATCAGCGCGAAGCTCCTGGTCCCCGTCGGCGCTCCCGACCATTGCAGTTCGGGCGCAGTGTCGGCGTCGTCGCAGGTGTATTCGCGTGGAATGCTTCCACCGTGCGAAAAAGCTGGTGACTCGATCTTCATGGCGTTCTCCCCCTGGCCGTTCGCCGTTCAAGCTCTGTTCCGTTCACCGCCCGATCATTTGCCTCAATCGGCCTCGCCGGCCGTCGATGTCTCTCGCTGGTCGCAAACCCAGCAATTCGGTCACGAATGGGTAGATGTCGACGTTCTCGAACCCCAGGATCGTCTTCCCGCGCGGAATCCCAGGACCCATGACCACGAACAGCGCGTGCATGCTGGGGAGCGTCGGATCCCAGCCATGCGTGGCCGTGCCTTCCCATGGAGGACGGTCGGCTCGGCCGATCTGATAGTGGTCCTCCATCACGACAACCAGGTCGCCGATGCGCGGGTCGGCGCGATAGTGCAGATGTTCCGGCGTCTCTTCGCGCAGGAATGCGCGGCCATGTCCCATCCGCCGGTTGATCGAATCGCGCAGGACGACCGCCCGCGCGCGCCCACCCTCCACGTGGAGATTCGCGTTCGGTCCCGCGTCCGCGATGATGACGCCGGTGAGATCGATGAGCGTGTCGAGCGCCGCGTACCAGCGTGGCGACACTTCCGACATCCCGTGATCCGAGACGAGGATGAAGTACACCCGGTCCCGAATCGGTAGCCGCTCCACGCCGTCGAGCAGCCTCCCCAGCGCCGAGTCGACTCGCGCGGCCGCCGAATCGACCTGTGGCGACAGCGGACCGTGCGTATGGCCGGCGGCGTCGGTATCGCTGAAGTACATGGTGATCATGTGCGGCCGGTGCTCCTCGGGCAGCGCGAGCCAGGCCAGGACGCTGTCCACGCGCGCGAAATTCGGAACGCGTCCATCATATCGCTTCCAGAAGGTCGGGCGTACGCCGCCAATGGCGGCTTCTGAACCGACCCAGAAGTACGACGCCGCCACCATCCCCTGCTTTTCGGCGGTCACCCACAGCGGTTCGCCCCGATACCAGCTGGCATCCCACACGGCCAGCGTGTCGTACATCCTGTAGCTCGCGTCGCGCGCGGGATCGCGGAAACGGTTCGCGACCAGGCCATGATTTTCAGCGTACAGCCCGGTCACGATGGAGTAGTGATTCGGAAAGGTCTTCGACGGAAAGACCGGACGCATGCCCGTGGTTCGCACACCGTTCTGCCACACGCGCTCGAAGTTCGGCAGGTTGAGGCGTTCCAGATATTCCGGGCGAAACCCGTCGAAGGAGATGAGGACGACGTAGGGTTTTCCACGCTGCACAGGCGCGTTGGTGCCGCCAGACCCCTGCGCTTGCAGTGAGGCGGCAATCGTGAACAGAAGGCCGACAAGTCGACGCATGTCCGAAAGCTATGGACGCGACGGCTGAAGGCGGCCAAGATTCTGCATGCGTCCCCTATACGCGCTGGCCCTGGCGCTCGGTGCTGCAACCTCTGCCGCCGCGCAGGATCACAAGCCGCACCGCATCGAGATCGATGGCATCGTCGGCTACACCGCGGTGAACGTGGAAGAGTGGGCGCAGTTCCCGCGAATCGACGAGCTGTCCCATATGGCTGGCGGAGCGGTACTTCGGGGACTGCTCGTCTACCTCGGCCCCACACATGTGGGCCTCGAGATCGGAACCCAACAGCTCTTTTCGTACAAGTATCAGCAGGATACACAGGGTCAGCTCACCACGACCGAAGCAACGATCGCCGGCTTCCACATCCTGATCGTCGGTAGGTTCGTTGAGCTCCCGCGATACTCCTGGGATCTGGGATTCGGCTGGTACGGCCTTGGCGACGCGACGGTGCCAGGACTCATGACCAACCTGAACTACGCCGTTATGCGGCGGCCACGCTTCAGCATACCGGTGGGCGCGCGACTGAACGTCGTTTTCAACGAGCCGGCGATCGCGGCGACCATGATGGCCAAAATCGGCATTTCCATTCCTTTGAGCCGGGAGCCGAGTGCGCCCGCTCGCTGAACTCTGCCGGCCACTCTGTGGCGCCCTTTTCCTCGTTTTTCTCGTCGGACACGACGCGAGCGCGCAGCGCACGCTCCCTGCATGGACGCGCGGAGCGGTCTGCTACGAGATCTTCGTGCGATCGTTCTTCGATTCCGACGGCGACGGCATCGGCGACTTCCGCGGTCTGACGCAGAAGCTCGACTACATCAACGATGGCAATCCGGCGACGCAGCGCGACCTCGGCGCCCGCTGCCTCTGGCTCATGCCGGTCATGCCATCGCCGAGCTACCACGGATACGACGCCACCGACTACTATCGCGTCAATCCCGAGTACGGCACCGAGGACGACTTCAAACGATTCGTGGCGGCCGCCCACAGCCGGGGCATCCGGGTGCTCATCGACATGGTCCTGAACCATGCGTCCAGCGAACATCCGTACTTCAAGGAAGCGCTGCTCGATCCGGAATCGCCGTATCGCGCGTGGTGGCGTTTCGCAGCGACACCGCAGGGCCAGGGTCCGTGGGGAAACGTCGCGTGGCACAAGAACCCGTACCGGGACGAGTACTACTACGGCGTTTTCTGGCACGGCATGCCGGACCTGAACTACGCGCACCCGCCGGTCCGCGAGGAGGCAAAGAAGGTGGCGACCTTCTGGCTCCGCGAGATGGGCGTCGATGGCTTCCGCCTCGACGCCATCCCCTATCTCGTCGAGGAGGGTGGCCGCCTCGCCGGAACGCCCGCGACGCACGCGTTCTTCCGGGAATACGCCGCGCACATCCGGAGTGTGGCGCCGGAGTCGTACACCGTGGGCGAGGTCTGGGACAGCGTCGGCGCGATGCTGCCCTATTACCCCGACCAGTTGGATTCACACTTCGCCTTCGAGCTGTCGAACGCAATCGTGAACAGCGTCCGCGGTGGAAACGGGAAGGATCTCTTCGCCGGATACCTCCGGCTCCAGACGGCCTTACCGGCCGAACGCTGGTCGCCATTCCTCAGAAATCACGACCAGACGCGAACCGCGACCGAGTTCAAGGGAAACATCGCGCGGCAGAAGCTGGCTGCCACGCTGCTGCTCACGCTTCCCGGACTGCCCTTCGTGTACTACGGCGAGGAGATCGGCATGACGGGCGACAAGCCCGATCCGCGCCTTCGCACGCCGATGCACTGGACCGCTGGTCGGGCTGCCGGTTTCACCAGCGGCCAGCCCTGGGAGCCTCTGCAACCCGATTCAAATACGGTCACGGTCGCGGCGCAGGACGCCGATCCCGGATCGCTGCTCAATCATTTTCGCCGGCTGATCCATCTTCGGTCGGAGAAACCGGCGCTCGCGAACGGGATGCTGATACCGTTGGAGACGTCGGATTCTTCGGTGGTCGCCTACGTCCGCACTGACAGCGCGCGTCCAGTCCTGGTGATCGCGAATCTGGCTGAAGCTCCAAAGACCGGCGTTCGAGTTTCCTCTCGTTTGTCTGGGCTGGCGCCCGGACGGCATCTGGCTACCGATCTGCTGGGTGGCACTTCGGGACAGCGGCTCAGCGTCGGCCGCGGCGGAATCCTGGCGGCTCAGGTACCTGTCCCCACCCTGGCAGCACTCCAGGCATACGTCTTCGAGCTCGAACGCCGGCCTTAAGGTACGTAC
>JBOHTL010000382.1:0-3014 GCA_050733735.1 Gemmatimonadaceae bacterium | reverse complement strand
GGTCAACCCCGTCCCCATCACGTCGCAGCCCCCGCGTCAGACGCCCGCGGAAACGGTGGTCGTGGTGCCCGATTCCGGCGATGTGCGCTTCGTGGTCATGCCGGCACATTCAGACATCTTCGTCGATGGCAAGCACGTGGGGAAAGGGCGCTTCCTGCCGCTGAAGCTTCCCGCTGGAAACCACATGGTGCGCTATCACGCGCCGAATTGCACGGATGACGAGTTCCCTGTTGTCGTGACGAAAGGAGCGCTGGTTATCGTACCGCCGGTGACGCTCAAGTGCAGATGATCAGCCGCGCCGCACTGGCCGTCCTCCTCCTCGCCCCCGTGGCGCTCCCTGGGCAGCAATCCACGGAGAGCGAGCTACGCAGGGCCATTCAGTACTACAACAGCTTCAACATCGAGGGCGCGCGGCCGATCCTCGAGAACATTCTGTCGCCGAGCTACCTGCGCTCGGTCACCCCGACGCAGCGCGTGACTGCCCTCAAGTATCTGGGGGCGTCGTACGCGGTGCTCGACCGCTCCGCAGAGGCGACCAATTACTTCATCGCCGCGCTGGACTTCGATCCGTTCACCTCCCTGGACCCCCGCGAGTTCAGCGCGACCGAACAGGCGGCGTTTGCGCGAGCGAAGGGGCAGATCTTCAAGGTCGGCATTCGTCCGGTTTCGGCACGCATCATCGACTCCACCTTCGTCTTTCGGCTCGTCACCACGCATCGCGCGAACCTGACCGTCACGCTCATCGACACGCGCAACCCGGAACGTCGCGAGGTGCTGTTCCAGGCCGAGAACGACGGCCTGCGCGAGATCCCGTGGAACGGCCTGCTGCGGAACGGCGAGCGCGCCGACTCGGCGATCTACGAGCTCGAGGTCAGCGGACTCAGCATGCTCACGGGTGGCAGAGTCCCGACAGTCGACCGCCAGCTGTTCAGAATCGAGCACGCCTTTGCACCGCTCGAGGACACCCTCCCGGCGTTCGGGTCCAGCGAGCTGCTGATCGAGGAATACCAGCAGGCCGCAACCTGGCTCGATCTCCTGAAGGGCGGCGCGCTCGCGGTGGCGGCGGTGTCGATTCCCGTGCTCGCGCTCAACAACGACGTGCCCTGGAAGAGCCATGCGGCGATCGCGGCGACGGTCGGCGCGGCCAGTGGCGGCATTGCGTTCCAGTACCGCCGCTCGCACCGGAAAATTCCAGCGAACGTAGCGGAGAACGAGCGCCGGCGCGCCCAGCGCAACGAGTTCAACGCGGCCGTCAAGGCGCGCAATGCCGCGCGAGTCGCTCAGACGATTCTGCTGATCTGTCCCGCCACGGGGTGTCCGCGATGATGCGTTCGCTGTTCGGAATCGCCGTGATCGTCTCGGCACTGCCGCTGTCCATCGTGACCGCGCAGGTGCAGTTCGACCGTACCGGCTACCGGCTCACCAGCATCGGGCAGCAGGTTCGCGCCTCGGCGCGCTTGATCGGCAGCAATGGGCGCCCGACGTCCTTCCGCTGGCGCGTGGCCGATCCCGAGATCGCGCGTGTCTCGGCGGAAGGTATCGTCGAGGCTCGCAAGGTCGGCTACACCCGACTGTGGGCCATTGCCGGCGAGGACTCGGCGTCGGCGCTCATTCTCGTCGATCAGTGGGCGGCGAAATTCGACTTCTTCCCTGCTGCGGTTCGGCTTCACGCGGTCGGCGATCGCGCGCCACTGCGCATCCAGGTGCGTGACGCCGGCGGCCACGTCATCAACGGGCTTCCCCCAGAGCGCCGAGCGACGTCGGCCTGCCGCACCCTCAACGAGCGCGTCGCGGTCTATGGCGACAACCTGGTCACCGCTCGCGCGAACGGCATCACGTACGTCCGGTGCACCGATCGCGCGATCTCGGACAGCGTGCGGGTCGAGGTGCGCCAGCGCGCGGTGTCCGTCGCCATTCTCGACAAGCTGGGATACAACAATCGCATCGTCGGCGACACGTTCCGGATTCGTGTGACGGCAAGGGACGCTGCTGGCGGCGACATCCGCAACGTCCAGGCATCGTGGGCGTCACTCAGTCCGCTCGTCCTGAGCATCGATCCCCTCTCGGGGCTGGCGCGTGGCGCCATGGGCGGCACCGCGCGCGTCGTTGCCCAGGTGGATGACGTCACCGATACCGTGGCGGTGACCGTGCTTCAAAGCACTGGCATGCCGTTGGTCGCGACGAACGACACGACACCGGGCGGGATCGTGCTCGCCGCCGTCCAGGCGCCCTCGCTGCACCTGCAGCCGCTGTACCTCCTCGTCGACGACACGGCACGTGTGGAGCCGAAGGACGGAACTGGCGCGGTCATCGTCAATGCTTATCGCATCGTGTCGATGGACAGCTCCGTCGTCGCCACCATCAGCGGTCAGCGCGTGGTGGGGCGCGACCCCGGCAATACGTACGTGTTCGTCCAGTTCGGCGGCATTCGGGACTCGATGCTCGTGAGCGTGCGCGAGAGGGCCGAAGGAGTGGTTCTTGCGGGCGACGCGGTCGCGGCTGCTCCCTTTGTTCGACCACGCTTCAATGTCGATTCGGCCCGCCTCGCCAACCGCCAGCGTCTCGACAGCGCGTCGCGCGAGATCCGGCGCCAGAGCGTCGTGGAGATCTATACGGGACGGATGCTGAACATCTCCGGCGTCGTCGGACACGCCGCTCATGCGACGCGGGATACGAACTTCCTCGACCGGCGCACCGGCATCGTGTATGGTGCGGTCGCGGAGATGGCACCCTTCTCCCGCCTCAAGCTTTCGGCGGCATTCCGCACCGGGCGGCTCTCGCCGAGCGGCGCGGGCGAAGACCTCAGCCTGACCGAGGTGGAAGCGGACGTCATGGTGCGTCCGACACCCTGGTTCGGCCTGGCGGGCGGCTATGTGCGGCGCGTGACGCGCACCGAGATCGCGACGCAGCGCTGGGACTTCCCGCGCGCGACCGCATCGACCCGCTTCAGCTTCGTCGGTGGCGCCATCAGCACCACGACCGCTCTATCACTCCTGGTCGGCGCGCGCTACACC
>JBOHTL010000381.1:0-13471 GCA_050733735.1 Gemmatimonadaceae bacterium | reverse complement strand
GCGCTGAGCAGGGTGACGCCAAGCACCACGGCGTCGACGCGCACCTCGTCGGCACGGGGCGAGATCTGTCGCGCGAATGCCACGAGCATCTCGAGCCCGGTGAACGCGACGAGCACTCCGATGGCGCCGCCGATCAACGCGAGCGTGAGGTTCTCCGCCAGCAGGAGCTGGCGCAACCGCCAGGTCCCGGCGCCGAGCGCCGACCGGACGAGCATCTCGCGCTCGCGGCGGACACCGCGCATCAGCGTGAGGTTCGCAACGTTGGCACAGGCGATGAGCAGGACGAATGCGGCGGCGCCCATCAACAGCCACATCGTGAGTCTCGCGCGCTGGTTGAGGGCATCACGCAGCGGAGCGACGCTGACGTCGAAACCCGACGCCTTCTCGTAAGCATCCGGATGGTCGGCATGCATCGTCGCCTCGACGGTCGCGATCTCCGTCCGGACCCGCTCCAGCGAGGACGTCGGCTCCAGACGCGCAAAGACCTCGGTCATGCGATGCGTGCGGCCGTCCTGCATGGTGGCGTCGAGGTGGTGCGGGCTCGTCACCATGTTCACGAAGATGTCGGTGCGCTGCGGATAGTGCGGCGCGCTCTGCGCGACGCCCACGATCGTCAACGGCCGGTCATTGACCCGAATCAACTTGCCGATGACGCCCGGATCGCCCCCGAACTGCTGCAGCCAGAACTGGTGCGACAGCACGCCGACGGACGGCACGTTCGGACCATCGTCCGCGCGCGATGTCACGCGTCCGATGACGGCGCCGAGTCCCATGACGTCGAAGTAGTTGCCGCTGATCACGCCCGCCTGGATGTACTTCGGCTCCTCGTCCGCGAGCATCGCAAAAGTCATCGTCGAGTACTCGGCGATCCCCGACAAACTCTTCACGCCGCTGCGGAGATCGACGATCTCGGGGACGGAGAAGAGCACGTTCTCCTGCCCTGCGGCCTCGGCGGACTGGCGGAGGTAGATCAGCCGCTCGCCCTCGCGGTTCGGCAGTGGCTTGAGCAGCGTGCCGCGGAGCAGCGTAAACATGGCCGTATTGGCCCCGATGCCGAGGGCGAGCGTGAGGACGACCGCAATGCTGAAGGCGCGTTCGCGGAAGAGGCTGCGAAAAACGCGTCGGAGGTCTGCGACGAATGACATGGCCAGGGTAGTGGAGGCAGGGACGGGAGAAAATAACGCGCGCGGCGCCGGAGCGTTATGATGTGGCGTCCATGCCTCCCACCCCCGTCCCACGCCGGATCCTGCTCGCGGATGCCGACGCGTTCTTCGTGGCCGTCGCCCGCATGGTCGACCCTGACGGTGCCGGCCGAGCGCCGCTGCTCATCGTCGGCGGCTCCCGCGAAAGCCGCGGAGTCGTCTGTTCGGCGTCGTACGAGACCCGGAAGCTCGGGGTGCGTTCCGCGATGCCCATCTCGCGGGCACTGCGGCTATGCCCCGACGCCATGTGTGTCCCTGTTCCGATGAAGGCCTGCGGAGTAAAGAGCCGGGAGATTCGCGCCGTGCTCGGTCGATATGCGCCGGTCGTGGAAGGGGCGAGCATCGACGAGTGGTACATGGATCTCGCCGGGACCGAGGGGATCTATCACAACGAGCCGCTGGCGACGACGGCGCACCGGATGCGCGACGCCGTCAAGCGCGAGACGGGCATGTCGATCTCCATCGGCGCCGGAACGAACAAGCTCGTCGCCAAGCTCGCCGTGGAACGCGCCAAGCCGAAACCGGACGCGGGAGCCGACGGCGTGCACGTGGTGCCTCCTGGCACCGAGGAATCGTTTCTGTCGACCTTTGCGCTTGCGGACCTGCCGATGGTCGGCCCGAAATTCCAGGAGCGCCTTGCGGAGCGCGGCCTGCGAACCGTCCTGGACGTGCGACGCCACAGGCTCGACGACCTTCGTCTGCTCATCGGGGCGCGCGAAGGTGAGTGGCTGTGGAACCGCGTGCATGGCGTCGATCACTCGGAGGTCGAAGGCCACGGCGAAGCGAAGAGCATCAGCCGGGACGAGACCTTCGCCGCTGATCTTCGCGAGGATCGCGACCTGGAGCGCGAGCTGCTGGCGCTCGTCACGCGCGCAGCGTTCGACCTTCGCGGCGATGGGATGACGGCGCGCACCATCACGGTCAGGATTCGCGACATGGACTTTCGCACCCGTTCGGCGCAGCGCACGCTCCTCGAGCCGGTGGTCTCGGACCGCGTGATCTTCCGCGTCGCCCGCGAGCTTCTCCGGAAGCTGCGGACGGCCCGACGCATCCCTGCGCGCCTACTCGGTGTCTCACTGTCGTCGCTCGCGCACGACCCGCTGGCGGATCAGCTGCCGTTGTTCGCGTCTGCCGATCCCCTGAGCGAGACGGATCGCGACCGCGTGCTGTCACGGGCAGTCGATCGGGTGCGTGAGAAGTTTGGACCGGGCGGGATCATTCCCGCATCGCTTTCACGGGAATGAACATGACACTTCGCTTCGTCGTTGCTGGAGTGTTCCTGGCTGTCGGCACGTCCCAGGGCGCCGCTCAGGCCCTGTCGCGCGCGGACTCTGCGCTCGTGCATCGCATTCTGAGCGCAGAAGATCGCCGCGATTCCACGGCGTCGGCGCTGCGGGAAGGCATACGCCATGCCGACGAGCGCATACGCAACCTCGCGCGGCGTGCACGCTGGCGCATCGCCGATTCTGCTTTCGTAAACCGCGACTCGCTGCCGGCGCTTCCGGCGCCCGGGACCTGGCCCGAGCCCGAATGGCGCCTCCGGTATCGCGCGCTCGCGCAGAACCGGAACGACTGCAGCGCGATGGCGGCCGGACTCGGCGACAGCGCGTGGCCGGTTCGGCTTCGCGCCGCCGACCTCGTGACCAAGGCGTGCGCACAGCACAGCGCCGTCGTCACCACGCTGCGCGAGTGGGTCGATGGCCTGAGCATCGCGCGTGCGCGTCGGGATCCGGGGACGGTCACCTGGCACGCGGCGGCGCATGGAATTGTTGGGCTCGCGCGCGTGCGTCCTGACGAGGCGCGGCCCCGGGCGCGCCGGCTGGCGTCGCACGACCAGTGGCAGGTGCGGATGTACGCGGCACGCGCGGCGGGTGTTCTCGCGGATACGTCGCCGCTGCGACGTCTCGTACTCGACCGCGATCCGAACGTGCAGGAGGCCGCCATCGACGCACTGTCGAAACTGACCGGGCACGCCGATGACTCGCTGTACATCGCCGCCCTTTCATCCAACGGCCCGCAGGCGGTGCGCGCCGCCGCGATCGCGCTCAAGGGCTCTCCGCGCGCCGATGTCGCGAGCATCGCGAACGCGACATTCGATCGCTGGGTGCGTCGCGGCAATGCGACCGAGCGTGACGCGCGCGTCGCGCTGCTCGAGGCCGCGGGGCGTCCGGCGTCCGACGACCGCCTGCCCTCTGACACCGCAACCGTGCCGCGCCGAGCGGTCTCCCTCGCACTTGGCGAGGATGTGCGGCTGCGGGTGACCATGTCGCCGATGACCGGCGGCGGCTCGTTCGCGGTACGTCTGCGCGGCGATAACGCGCCGATCATGGCATCGCGCATTCTGGAGATGGCGAACCGCGGCTACTACGACAACGGCAACTGGCACCGCGTGGAACATGACTTCGTGATTCAGGGCGCCGGCCCGGGGTCGAACGAGTACACCGGGTACCATTTTTTCCTGCGGGACGAACTCGGGAACCTCCCACACACGCGCGGTACCGTGGGCATGAGCACGCGCGGTCACCACACGGGCGACGCGCAATGGTTCATCAACCTGAAGGACAATCTGCGTCTGATCGCCGACTACACCGTGTTCGCCGAGGTCGTCGAGGGAATCGACGTGGTGGACGGCATCATGGAAGGGGACGTCGTGCAGTCCATTCGCGAGATCCGACTGCCGTAGATCTTTCCGCCGGGCCAGGTACAGCAGGATCCGAATTGACGGAATTTCGGGAATTGGCGGAATCGTTTCCTGAACGGTGACCAGGTACCACCGGCACAAAGGTGGGTTTGGGACCAAAGTGGAGGACGAAACCGAGGTCCTTTCTCAATCCTTTCAGGTAATTGCGCACCTGACGTTCGCAGTGTGCTGGGAGGTGCTCCGTGGCCTTTAGCTCAACGATGATCGCCCGTTCGACCAGAAGGTCGCATCGGTGAAAGCCGATCTGTTGGCCTCTGAACATCACTGGTATCGGAAACTCGCGATCAACCTGTAGGCCGCATTCCTTCAGCAAGATCTCCATCGCTCTGCTGTAGATCGCCTCCAGGTAGCCGTAGCCCAGCTCGTTGTAACAATCAAAGAAACACCTGATGATGAGACTGCTCGCCCTTGGGTGAACGAGCTCTCGCCGCGCGCCATCACGATTCGTAGTCATTCCGCAGATTCGGAGAAGGTTCTACCGACTCTGGCGCATGGATCTGCGAATCGCGTCATCGTTTTGACGCGCAATGAGCCATTTCATTCCCGAGTAGTGGAACCCGCCTTGCCACTCCTCCATGCGAAACGAACGAAATGTCGAGCTCGGAAGCTCTCTGAAAGGAGTGGGCATGACCAAATTGAATAGCGTCGCTGTCGCGAGTCTGGCGTTCGCCGCGGCGTGCAGCAGCGCCGCCAATCAGGCGCAGGAAAGCGCTGGGTCAGTCGCGGATCCGTGTACTCCCATCGAGACTCGACCCGCGAACGCCCCGGATCAGCAGCCGGCGTTCCCCGGCCAGACGCGCGCCTGCGCCGTGACCTCGAACGTCGCGTTCAACGTCACCGTCGTTGCCCGAGGACTCGAGAAGCCGTGGTCGGTGGAACCGCTGCCGACCGGGGAATTACTCGTCACCGAGAAGCCCGGTCGGATGCGGATCGTGTCGCAGTCGGGCGCGGTTGGCCAGCCGATCTCCGGCGTCCCGGATGTCGACAGCCGAGGACAAGGCGGCCTGCTGGACGTCGCGCTGAGCCCAGACTTCGCCACCGATCGCACCCTGTTCTGGAGCTTCACCGAGCCGCGACAGGGCGGGAATGGCACCAGCGTCGCCCGCGGAGTGCTCAGCGCGGATCGCCGCAGTCTGAGCGACGTGCGCGTGATCTTCCGCGCGATGCCCACCTACTCGAACAACATGCACTTCGGGTCGCGCCTCGCATTCGGTCCCGACGGAATGCTCTACATCACCCTTGGCGAACGCTCCGACAAGCCCATGCGGAAGTACGCGCAGCAGCTCGACGCACACCTCGGCAAGATCATTCGCATCCGGCCCGACGGGTCAGCGCCGAGCGACAATCCGTTCGTCGGTCAGGCGGGTGCGCTTCCGGAGATCTGGACCCTCGGTCACCGCAACGTGCAGGCGGCCGCTTTCGATCCGGAGGGTCGGTTCTGGGTCGTCGAGCATGGCACTAAAGGCGGCGACGAGCTCAATCTCATCCAGAAGGGAAAGAACTACGGCTGGCCGCTCCAGGCCTACGGTGAGGAGTACAGTGGTGAGCCCATCCCGAACGCCGCCACCACGCGCGCCAGCATGGAGCAGCCCGTGTACTACTGGGACCCCGTCATCGCGCCTTCGGGAGCGCAGTTCTACACCGGGAATGCGTTCCCCGCCTGGCGGAACAACCTGTTCATCGGTGCGCTCAAGGAAATGCGCCTCGTGCGACTGGTCATCGAGAACGACCGTGTCACAGGCGAGGAGCACCTGCTCACGGATCGACGCCAGCGCGTTCGTGACGTGAGACAAGGGCCGGACGGCGCGCTCTACGTCGTTACGGATCAGGAGAACGGGGAGCTGTGGAAGTTGGCTCCTCGCTGATTTCTCATTTCCCTCTTCCCAGGCCAATACCCATCGCACCATTTTCTGTCCCTTACGGAACTCAGGAGAGGGACAGATGAACCGACTGATCACGCTGGCAACTGCCGCGGCACTGCTGACCATCGTCCAGGACGCTCAGGCGCAGGATGAATCGCGCAAAGTGGAAGGTGGCGGCATTCAGGTGGAGGGATGGCAGGGGAAGATCGACGCTCGTGAGGCGCAGCGCGGCCTGGCGCTCGACAACGCGAAGCTGTCGCGCTCCGGCAACACGTTCCAGGTGACGACAGGACCGGCGGTGTCATACTGGCATCCGGACAACAAGGCCACCGGGAACTACACGGTCAAAGCCAGCTTCACCGAGCCGAAGTTTCAGAACCTGAATAACCACCCGCATCCGTACGGCATTTTCATCGCGGGCAACGAGCTCGGAACGGATCAGCAGAGCTATCTGTATTGCTCCGCCTACGGCAGCGGAAAGTTCATCGTTCGCGGGTTCGGACCGCAGCCGTTCCAGATGAACGGTCGCGGCGAAACGAGTGATGCGGTGAACAAGGCCGCCGCTCAGGGCGAATCGGTCACCCAGGAAATCGCGCTGTCCGTGAAGGACGACAGCGTCGACTGCTCGATCAACGGAAAGGTCGTCGCGTCCTACCCGAAGAGCGCAGTTGTCGGTGAGGGCAAGCTGACGTCCACCGACGGCGTCTACGGCATTCGCTTCGGCCATAACACCGAAGCCACGGTCTCTGGACTCGCAATCACGAAGCCGTAAGCGGACGTTCGAGGCACCATAAGAGAACGGCCCGCGCTGTCGCGCGGGCCGTTCCTGTTTCAATGCGTACTGGTCTTACCGCGTGAAGAACGACACGCCGAAGAGCGCGCGGATTATGGTCTGTTCGTTGATGAAGCGAATGCCAGCTTCGCCACGCCACGCCATACGACCACCGAGTCTCGGCCACTTCATGCCGACGCCGACACCGGCACCGAGTTCAGAATCGCTGTTGCCGCCGGCGGAGAAGCCGACGATCAGCAGCTCGGGACGCACGAAGAGCTGCGACTGCGTGCGCGACTCCGAAAAGTGGTAGAGCGCCCCGGCGCCGAACTCGTACGTCGTGATCGCATCGACGTCCTCGAACTTTGTGTAGTTGAGACCGAAGAACGGCTCGATTGACAAGACCTCTGAAACGTGGAGGCCAGCGCGAATGCGCTGCAGAGGAATCTCGATGGTCGTGACGTTCGGATCGTCGAGACCGAAGCTGAGTGCCGCGTCGGCACCGAGCTCCCACGGCCGCGCTGCGGAGGCCTGCCGACGCGCCTGCGCCGACACAACCGAGGTGGCGACGAGCATCAACATCAACACAGCACCAACCTGACGTAGGTGACGCATAACTCTCCGGAGGGAAAATGGATCGTGTCGGACGGCTGCGTTCGCTCGCGCCGTCTCGCCCGTTGGACGACCAACCCTCGGAGCGCGTCAATTCTGTAACGCGCATATGTGACGCGCCGCACAGAGGCGAACCCCTGTGCGGCGCGACGACAAACGTTTGTTCTAGCTCGCCTTCACATACTGACAACCTTCTTCCTGCGCCTTGACGCACGAGAAGATGCCAGAGGGCATCAGCGTCACGCCGGGAATGATGGCGGCCGTCGCGCGGCTGCGGGCTTCGTCGGCGGTAATGCTCTGGCGCTGTGCCAGCCCACTGATGAAGAAGTCCAAGGCCAGGTTGCACGCCAGCACGATCCCGCCGCGCTTCATGAAGTCCGTCAAGGCGAAGGCATCGAACATGGCGGGGATCTCATTGCGCGTCGATGTGAGCAGCGCCGGATTTCGCGCTATTCCCTGCTGGGTGATCGGATGGGTGACCTTGTACCACTCTCCGATTCCGGCGGCATCCCAGAACTCCTGCTTGAAGCCGAGGACCAGCGCGTTGTGGCGCAGGACGAGCACGGTCGCGATGTCAGCGGGTTTGGCGCCGAGTGCCTGCTCGTACTGGCTCGCCCAGAAGGTCGCGCGCCATACGCCGTAGGCGCTCTGGACTTCCTCGCAGTCCATCACTGCCGCGTGCTTTTTCCCCTTCAACTTCGCGACCCAGCTGAAATCCCACTCCGCGGTCGTTCCTTCCGGTCGCATCGCGGTTTGCGCTTCGTGCACGATGGAAGGCAGCGCGGTCAGTGGCAGGGCGCCGAACATCGCCGTGGCGCCAAGCTTCTCGATGAATTCACGACGGTTGGTGGACATGGTACCTCGTTACTGGATGGAGGGTGGACTGAAAAATGGCTGGACAGGAGCCATCGTGGAGAACTCGATGGGGTCGCGAACGGTTCCCTTCGCGAACGGTTCCCTGGCGGCGGGTCGCGCGATGCGGTTACTAATAGGCCGATGTCGAGAGCTTTCGTCAATGAAGACGCGGGTTCGGGCGGCCCCCGCAAGGACTATCATCTGCCCGACCGCGAGGACCCCGGGTATGACGCCGCCGCAGCCAGCGCGCTGCTGGAGGGCGCTCGCGAGGGCGACACGGCATCCGCGGAGGAGGCGACCGGCTACCGCTGGGGCGACCCGTATCTGGCGCCACACGTCAGGGAGATTCTGAAGCGTGCCGAAGCCGAACAGGACGACCGACTGGAGCAGCTCGCGCGCCATTTTCTGCGCTAGAAGACAGGCGTCGTGCGGTTCGTGCATGCGGCCGTGCGGTTCGTGACAGAGACCGGACCCAAACACCCGCGTCCGTCGTACCACTCCGCAGAACATCACGTCACTGCCGCGCCAGACAGGTGTGGCGACGAGATGCAACGTGGAGACGCGACAGACAATGCGTAAATCGATTCTCGTGGGTTTCGGGCTGGCGCTCACGGTCGCCGGCACCGCACTGGCTCAGCAGCCGCAGGATGGCCAGCGCGCCCGGCGCGGTGGCGAGCGCGCGGGGAAGATGGAAGGCCGGCGCGGCGGTCCTGATGGACTGCTGCTGAAGGATATCACGCTCACCGAGCAGCAGCGCGCGCAGATCGCCCAGCTTCGCAAGACACAGCGGGCGGAGATGCAGGCGAACCGTGAAAAGAATCGCTCGCAGTTCGAGGAGCTTCGCGCGGCCCGTCAGCGCGGCGACACCGTCGCGGTTCGCAAGGCGTTCGAGACGCGCCGCGTCGCCATGCAGCAGGCGCGCGAGCAGCACATCGCCGCGATCAGGACCGTGCTCACGGTCGAGCAGCGGGTGCAGTTCAACAAGAACGTCGCGGAACTGAAGACGCGCACGGCGCAGCGCGCCGAGCGTGTCGGAAAGGGGGAGCGCGGCAGGCGTGGTCCGCGCGGCGGCGCCCGCGGCCCCGGCGGTCGCTAAGCGCCGAGACCGAGCTTCTTCTCGAGGGCGTCGATTCGGGAGCGGCTGACGCGTAAGCGTCGGCCGCTCTTGAGTTGTATCTCGTAGTCGCCTCCCGCCCCCTTGTGCAGCGTCTCGATCAGGTCGAGACGCGCGATCACCGACCGGTGCGTGCGAATGAACAGGTCGGGATCCAGCTTGTCCTCGAGATTCTGCATGGACTCCCGGATCACGTATTTCCGGTCTCCGGAGTACAACTCGGCGTACGGACCATCCGCCATAATGAAGTCGATTTCCTGCACGGGGACGACGCGCACCTTGCCGCGCATCTCCACGGGAATTCGCTCCATGTAGCGGCCGCGCGACGGCGGCAGCGCCGCGGGATCTTCACGATCCATCGCCCGTTCACCCTCTCCGCTCCGCAGAACGGTGAGCAGCCGCGCGCGCAGCTGGTCCACTTCCTGAAGCTCGATGAGGCGCCGGGCGCGCTGCAGCGCCTGCTCGAACCGGTCGTCGTCGAAGGGCTTCACCAGATAATCCACGGCCGCGACCTCGAATGCCTCCAGCGCGTGCTGGTCGTACGCCGTCACGAATATCGTAAGCGGCATGTCGTCGACGCCGACGGTTCTGACGACCTCGAGGCCGGTCTTTCCCGGCATCTGCACGTCGAGGAACACCAGGTCCGGGCGTTGCTCGCGAATCGCCGTGACAGCCGCCTCGCCGGTGTCGATCTCGCCGACGACCTCGATACCGTCGCCATGCGCGGCAAGCATGTCCACGATGCGCTGGCGCGCAAGCGGCTCGTCGTCGACGACGAGCACCCGCAGATTCCCGCGCGAACCGGCCGGCATCAAACCAACCCGCTTCGCGCGCGCGACGACGCGCGGAAGGGCATGACGACTTCGACCATCGCTCCGCCCCCCCCCTCGACCCGTCGTCGAAGCGTGAGGCCATATTCCGCGCCGTACAGCTGTCGCAGCCGCGCCGTGGTGTTGCTGAGCCCAACGCCCGTGCCGTCGATGCTCGGCCGCGACGAAGGTCCGGGCCCGTTGTCCGTCACCGTAATCCTCAACTGGTCCGCGATCCGCTCGGCGCGGATCTCGATCTCGCCTGGCGCGCTCCCAACGAGCTGACCGGTGCCATGCTTGATGGCGTTCTCCACGAGCGGTTGCAGAATCAGGCTCGGGACGAGCGCATCGCGCGCGCTGTCGTCGACATGCATCGCGACGTTCAACTTACCCTGGAAGCGGATCTGCATCAGTTCCACGTATTCACTGAGCAGGTCGAGCTCACGCGTGAGCGGTACCTCCTGTTCGCCGCTTTCCTCCAGTGTGTAGCGCAGCAGGTTGCTGAGCCGCGCGATCATCCTGCGCACGCCCCGTGGATCGCGCTCGACCAGAGCGGACACCGCGTTCAGTGTATTGAAGAGGAAATGCGGGTTGAGCTGCGAGCGGAGGGCGTCGAGTCGGGCCTCGGTGAGCAAAGCCTGCAGCCGGGAGGTCTCCTCCAGCCTCGCCTGGTAGCGCAGGAAGTAATCGCGGGCGACGCCGGTGCCGAGCACGGCGAAATAGACCATCAGGTCGTCGAGAAAACCAAGGCCGAAGAACAGTGACGGCAGCGGCCGGCGGCGGAATCGATCGCCTACCAGGTCCGCAATGAGCTCCTGACGCACGCGGCCGAGAATGGCGTCGACGGCGAGCGCGAGCAGAACGCCAAGGACGACGAACAGCAGCACGCGTCCCACCCGTCGGGCGTCCTCGATGGCATACCGACTCGCCATCCACCAGATCGGCACGGTGAGTAACGCCCACAGCGCATACTCGATGTAGGTCGCCATGACGACGGCGGACACCATCCGGCCGGGCAGTCCCGGAATTCGGGGGTCGAGCTCGCGGCTGACCGCGGACACGACCGCCAACAGCGCCCAGAAAGCGATGATGGCGAGCACATCCACGCCGCGGATCAGGTAGTACTCGCGCCCGCTTGCTCCGGACTCAGCAGTTCGGCCGGAGAACCCGTCCATGGCTGCAATCATACCGTGCCCATGCGCATGACGCGCACCGTTCATCGCATGACGGTGCCAGTCGTTACGCGCGAGTGCATCGACGTCCTGCCGCCCCCTTGATCCAGGTAACCTGTTTCAGCGCCGCATGAGCGGTGCGCCTTACACAGGAGGACGCTTTGCTGAAGCAGCGTATCGTAAGCGCCCTCGGGCGCCGGAAAATTGAAACGGCCGCGCTCGTCTCGGTGGCCGCGTTGTCGTCCATCGGCATCGCTCATCGCGACGCGCCGGTCGTCTCGAACGCGTCCGCGGTCGCGCAGAACGCGCAATACTTGACCACGGCGGCGGCAACCGCGCTTGCGACGCCCGTGCCGGTGGAGCCTGTCGCGCAGGGAGCCGAGAAGGTCGGTCTCCCGGACATCGAGAATCCGCGCGTCCAATCGTGGATCAAGCGGTTCACGACGGATCTTCGTGGAAGCTTCGCCACGTACCTGGATCGCATGACCAAGTACGAGCCGATGATCGCGGAGAAGCTCGAGAAGCGTGACATGCCGCAGGGGCTGATCTATCTCGCGATGATCGAGTCGGGGTTCAATCCGACGGCGAGGTCGCGCGTGGCAGCCACCGGTCTGTGGCAGTTCATGCGACCGACCGCGCGCGAGTACGGCCTGAAGGTCTCCGGGCGCACGGACGAACGGAAGAATGCGTCGCGCTCGACCGACGCCGCGCTGGAATACCTTGCGGATCTCCACGACCGCTTCGGTTCATGGTATCTGGCGGCGGCCGCGTACAACACCGGCCAGGGCCGAGTTGCGCGGATCATGAAGCAGGTCACCGGCCGCGAGAAGGGCACGGACGCGGACTTCTATCGTATCGCGTCGCGACTCCCGCGGGAGACGCGCGACTACGTGCCGAAGCTCGTCGCCGCCGCCCGCATCGGCGCGGAGCCGGAGAAGTACGGCTTCGGAGCCGACTAGGGTCGCTTCGTTCCGCGGGTCGGAGGCTGTGCCTTCGTGCTGTCAGCGGCAGTGGTCCCCGCAGGCGTTCTCTGCGGGGACCTTTCCGCACCCGCGGACATCACCGCTTCATTTGTGCTGTCGGTCCGCGTCGAGTCGGCCCCGGCGCGCTGCGCCGCGAGCTGCTGCGCTTCGACATCGCAGGCGTTGGTGGTGTCCATCTTCGCGGCCGGCAGCACTCCCGTGCGAATGAAGGCGAGCACGGGGGCCCAGTCGCAGGGGCGCGAGGACGTGAGAATGCCCGAATGTCCCGCGCGCCAATGGCGGACGAGCGAGGCGCGCGCGGGCACGGCCGCGACGATGCGCTGTGCGTCGGCGAATGGGACGCGGTTGTCGGCGTAGCTATGCACCGCGAGGAGCGGCACCCGCACGCGAGACGCGGCCGCCACGTTGTCGCCGATCTCTTCGACCAGGGGCGCCACCAGCTCCGGGAGATGGCCGGCACGCACGGCCGCCTCGCGAACGGAGGCGTCCGTCCCCTCGATGATGACGCCGCTCACGTGCTGCTGGACGCTGTCGATGGCCTGCAGCAGCACCGTGGCGCCGAGGGCGGTGCCCATGGCGACCTTGCGCGCGTCGGGACCAGCCGTGTCCGAAAACACGCGCGCGACGACGGCTGCGTCGGCGATCGCGTTGGAGAGTGACGGCGATCCGCCGCTGGCACCGAAGCCGCTGTAGTCGAAGGTGAACGACGAGATCCCCTGGCGGTACAGGAAACGCTGCAGCTCGACGTAATCGGAGATCGACGAGCGGTTCCCATGCAGGAACAGCAGCGCCGGAGCGACGCGTCCGGAATCCGCGCGGGCGCGCACCCACCAGCCGATCAGCGTGCGATCGCCGGACTCCATGACCACGCGTGAAAACGGCAGCTGCGCGTCCGCGGGCGTGGTCGAGCCGAGCGTCTCCGGCGACAACGCCCGGGCGTTCATGACGCGCGTCGCATACTCGCGCGCGCCGTACACGCCGGCGGCAAGCACGACGAGAACGACGATAGTCCAGGTGACGACTTTGCCCATGCGAGAAACTAGGAGCGGATGGACACGTACTTCTCCAGCCGCGCCACTTCCCGGTCATCGACGTATTTGCCGATCTCGCGACGGAACTGCTCGATGGACGTGTACGGACGGTATTCCTTGAACTCGTGCAGCATCCGGTTGCCGATCCCGGGAATCAGCAGGATCTCCTGGTCGGAGGCGGTGTTGAGATCGATCGGCTTCCAGATCTGCGCGTACACCACCTTGCGCTGGTCGGCCGTCATGTTGCGCGCGGCAAGCACGCGGTCCACCGCGGTCATGTCGGTGTAGGGGCGGCCGGCAACGACGGCAGCCGCCGTCGCGGAGTCGAGGCCGGCGGCGACGAGTTGCTGCTGCGTGG